>CAXTVG010000307.1:0-3486 GCA_964247505.1 uncultured Acidobacteriaceae bacterium | reverse complement strand
CGGAAAGCCGTTAGAAGATCGTCGAACGGTTCGATGGGGATGGAACAATCGCGGACTACCGGCGCGAGCGCGACAAAAACCGGGTGCACCGCCTCGCCGCGATAGCAAAGCCGGAGCTGCCCCTCCCACCAGTCAAGCAGCGCGAGCGACTGCGCCGCGTCGCCCACTTCATCGCCCAGATCGTCAGCGACGCGGCAGTACGCGTACACCGCGTGAAAATGCGAGCGCAGGCGCTCGGGCAGGAACCAGCTCGCGACGTGGAAGTTCTCGTAGTGCGTTTCGGTCAGGCGCTGGCACCAGGCCTGCGCCTCGGGGAGCGTGGGCGCCTGCGCGGGCGGCCGGTACTCCGGCGGCAGCGCGGCCCAGCCTGCGGCCAGCAGCATTGCGCGCGCGCTTTCACGCGGTGTGGCCGCCAGGGGCCCGAGGGAAGGATTCCCGTCTTGATCGAGCGTTGAGCGCCGCCGCCCGGATGCGTATTGGTGCCGTCGGCAAGGGACCGGTACAGCGCCGGTACATCGGCAAGCGCGGCTCGCCCGGTCAGAAAACGCGCGGCCTGGAAGCGCCCGCTTGCGAGGATCGCAAACGCGCGGCGTACCGTGCGCGGAGTGTGATGAAAGGAAGCGCGCAGGGTAAGCCCGCTATAGTGCAAAAGGTTGGTGTCAAGCTCCACGCGCGTACCGGCCGGGGGACCGCCGAAAAAGTTGACCACGCCGCCCTTGCGCGCCATCTCCACGGCCCAGCCCCAAGTGAGCGGGCTGGCTACGGCTTCGATGGCGATGTCCACGCCGCGCCAGTCCTCTGTAAGCGCGCGCACTTGCTCGACCGGGCTTTCGCCGGTGAGCAGAACTGTCTCCGCCGCGCCCAGCGCACGGGCTGTTTCGGCCTGGTCGGCATGCTTCACCACCGCGATCACGCGCAGCCCGGCGAGCGCCGCTGCGTGTACAAAGAGGAGCCCGATAGGCCCCGCGCCGATCACCGCGAGCGTGTCGCCCGCGCGCGCATTCGCTTCTTCCAGGCCCAGCACGACGCAGGCCAGCGGCTCCGTGAGCGCGGCGTGCTCCAGCGGCATCGCATCCGGGACGCGCAGCGTATTTTTGGCGGCGATTCGGGCCGGAACACGCAGGTATTCGGCGTATGCGCCGTTGTTGAACAGCAAATCGTCGCACAGGTTCGGCTGCGCATCGCGGCAAAAAAAACACTGCCCGCATGGGGCGGAGTTCAGCGCGACCACCCGCTCGCCCGGCGCGAACGGGGCGCCCTCGCCTGCCTCCTCGACCACTCCCGCGACTTCGTGACCGAACGGAGTGGGCGGCTGCAGCATGCGCGCATGATAGCCGCGGCGGTACACCTTCAGGTCTGTGCCGCAGGTAAGCGCCGCGCCGACGCGAAGAACAAGCTCGCCCGCTCCCGCCCGGAGCATCGGCACGGCTTCGAGCCGCAAATCCTTCTTGCCGTAAAGCACCGCTGCCTGCATCGTGTTCACTGCGCGCTCGCCTGCGGCGTTGCGCCAGATTGCGGCGTGATGAAAATCTTCATGGAATCCGCGGTGGGATGGGAGGCAATCTCAATGGCCTCCACCGCACGGGCGAGCGCGAACCGATGCGACACAAGCTTTGTCAGGTCGAAGCCGTTCGCGTAGCCATCGAAAACCAGCTGCGCGCCTTCGTCCTGAATGTCTATGGACGCGCTGTAGGAGCCGAGCAGCGTTTTCTCGTCCATGCAGATGGCCGCCGGGTCGATGGGCGCTTCGCCGTGCTGCGTTTGCGCGAACAGGAGCACGCGGCCTCCGCAGCGCGCCGCGTTCATTGCGACCCGGATCAGCGGGTCGCCCGCGACCGCGAGGATGACCGCGTCGGCCCCGCGGCCTTCGCTTTCGGCGTGAGCGCGCGCGCCCACGTCTTCCCTGCTCGCGTCGATGGGATGCCGCAGCCCATACTGCGCCGCCACCGCGTGGCGCTGCGCGTGGAGGTCGGAGGTCAGAACCTTCGCGCCGGTGCGAGCGGCGAGCGCGGCGAGAATGATCCCGATCGGCCCCTGCCCGATCACCAGCACGGTCTCATCCGGCGCCAGCGCGAGATTCTTGATCGCCTTCAGGCAGGTGTTCACGGGCTCGATAAACGCCGCCTGCTCGAATGGAATGCCATCGGGAATCTTCACGAGCCCGCGCGCGACGATCCAGTCCATGACCCGCACATACTCGGCAAAGCCGCCGCCGGAGGGCTCGAACGCAGCGGTCACCCCCACTTTCTTGTACACCGGGCACTGCGCGAAGGTTTTCTTCCGGCAGTAATAGCATTGGCCGCACGGGATGTGATGGAACACCATGGCGCGATCGCCGGGTGCGAAGTTTTCGACGCCCTCGCCCACGGCAGCCACAACGCCGGCGGTTTCGTGACCGAAGACGCGCGGGGTGGAATGCGAGCCAGTGTGAATTTTCTTCAAGTCCGTACCGCAAATCCCGCATGCTTCGACGCGCAGCAGCACCTCGCCGGGTCCAATCGCCGGCACCGCGACTTCTTCCACGCGCACGTCGTTTACGCCGCGATACACCGCCGCCCGCATTGTTGCCGGTGCTTGTGGCGTGCTGGGAGGGACGGTCTCGACTGCCGTGGCCATGATCCTAGAATACCAAGCGGGCGCGCGCCAACTCAGGCGGCAGTTCACGCGCCAGTGCTTGGGCGGCCCCGGTGCTATTGCGCCCGAGCGCAACGAGCGACGGCCAGAGCCTAGGCCGCAGCAGGGCGTGAATCGTGAGTGCGACAGTGCGCAGCTGCCCTGCCGGGGTGATAAAGGGATTAAAGTCCGGCATCTCGTCCGTGTACCCGTCGGAGATGCCTCGCAGGCAGGCGAACCCGGGGCCGTGCGCTTGCGCCAGCCGCGCCACCGTGGCGGCTTCCATATCGACCAGCGAGGCGCTGTAGCGCTCGGCGAGCGGGCGCTTCTCCTCGCGCCGGGCTACGTGGTCGAGCGTCACCAGCCGCAAGGGCGAGCCTGGGGCCATGCGCGGGCCGCCGGTCGCGAACCGCTCGCCCGTGCGCGCGTCGATGACCTCCGCGACCGAGTACACGCCCAGCGGCTTGACGCCGCAATGCAGCGCCCCCGCCCAGCCGTAAGAAACCAGCGCCCCGAGATCGCTTGAAGCCGCGCGGATAGCCTGGAATGATCGCGTGGCAGCCGCCGCGCCGATGCCCTCGCAGGCAGCCAGGCACTCCACGCCGCCTACGTGCCCGATAAAAACATGGTCGGTGCGCGGCCACTCGCGCGTGAGCGGCCGCAACTCGCCCGGCATGGCTGCAATTATGCCGATCTGTTTCATGGCGCGTAGCCGTTCGCGCGAAACCAATCGATGGCCGCCCGCAGCGCGTGGTACACGGGAACCACCCGGAACCCGAGCTCGCGCTCCGCCTTGGCCGAGGAAGCGAACATGAGCTTGCGCCCCATGCGCACCGCCTCCACTGTGGCGCGCGGCTCTTTCCCGCGCAGCCG
>CAXTVG010000306.1:1276-3491 GCA_964247505.1 uncultured Acidobacteriaceae bacterium | reverse complement strand
CGGGTGCCCCACGTCTCGATTCTGAGACGTGGGTTTTCGTGAGCGCAAGCTCACGCCACCACCCTGCGGTTCTACAATCGGAAAATATGGAACCGCTCGTCATTGCAGGCAAGGCTTTTCAGTCCCGGCTCATCGTAGGCACCGGCAAGTACCGGGACGGCGCGGAAACCCAGGCCGCCATCGAGGCCTCCGGCGCCGAGATCGTCACCGTCGCCGTGCGCCGCGTCAACCTCGACCGCTCCCGCGAGTCGCTGCTCGACTTTATCGATCCCCGCCGCTACTTCCTGCTGCCCAACACCGCCGGCTGCTACACCGCGGACGAGGCTATCCGCGCCGCCCGCCTGGGCCGCGAGGTCGGGCTCTCCGACTGGGTCAAAATCGAGGTCATCGGCGACCAGGCGACGCTCTACCCGGACGTGCAGGCGACGCTCGAGGCTACCCGCGTACTCGCGAAAGAGGGCTATACCGTCCTGCCCTACACCACCGACGACATCGTCTTCGCCAGGCGCCTGATCGACGCCGGGGCCGCCGCGGTGATGCCCTTGGGCGCGCCCATCGGGTCGGGTTTGGGCATCTCCAACCGCGACAACTTCATGATCCTCCGCGAGCTCATCCACGAAGTTCCGCTGGTCATCGACGCCGGGCTCGGCACCGCCTCCGACGCCGCGCTTGCCATGGAGCTAGGCGCGGATGCCGTGCTGCTCAACTCCTGCCTGGCCGCGGCGCACAAGCCCGTGCTGATGGCCGAAGCCATGGGCCACGCCGTGCTCGCCGGCCGCCAGGCCTACCTGGCCGGGCGCATGCCCCGTAAGTTGTACGCCACCGCTTCCTCGCCGCTCGAGGGTATCTCGCGCTAGCGTTGAGCTACACTCAGGCCACATGCGCGTCTTTGGGATCGATTGCGGAACGGAGTGGACCGGCTACGGCGTGGTCGCGGTCGAGGAAACCCCGCGCGCCAGCCGCCTTGTGCCGGTGTGCGCCGGTGCCATCCGTTTGTCCAGGAAAGACACGCTCGCCGCTCGCCTTCATCTGGTTCACGCGGAGCTCCACGCGCTCATCGGCCAGCACCGGCCGGACGCCATCGCGATCGAGGAAGTCTTCCACTCGGTCAATGCGCAGTCCGCGCTCAAGCTGGGCCATGTGCGCGGGGTCGCCTTTCTCGCCGCCGCCGGCCACGCGCTGCCTGTGTTTGAGTACGCCCCGCTCAAGATCAAGTCCACGGTGGTAGGCTACGGTTTGGCCAAAAAAGAACAGGTGCAATACATGGTCGCAAGGCTTCTCGAGCTGGAACGCGCCCCCGAACCGGCCGACGCCGCAGACGCCCTCGCCATCGCTATTTGCCACATCCACCACGCCCAAACCGCCGCCGCGGTGGGCCGTTGAAGCCGCTGCTGCTGCTCGCGCTCGCCTGGCCCGCCTCGGCGCCCGCCCAGGCTACCCTCACCTTTACGTTCGAAAACCCAGCCCTCCAGCCCGCCCAGTACACCCTCGCCATCCACGAAGACGGCACGGGCACCTACCGCTCCACCCCCGGCGCGGCGCCGGTCGAAGGCCCGCTCCAGCCCGAGCCGCTCGACCGGCCCATCACCATCCCGGACCCGCTGCGGACCAGGCTCTTCGCCCTGGCGCGCAAGAATCACCTGTTTGCCGCTCCATGCGACTACGGCAACAGCAAAGTCGCGTTTACCGGGCACAAAACTCTCGCCTACACGGGGCCGGAGGGCACCGGCAGCTGCACCTTCAACTACGCGCGCAGCCAGCAGATCGGGCAGGCGGCCGAGGACCTGATCGCGGTCGCCAACACCCTTGAGGAGGGCCGCCGCCTCCAGCTGCTGCTCCAGCACGACAAGCTGGGCCTGAACGCCGAGATGGACACCCTGGCCGACGAGCAAAGCAGCGGCCGCGCCCAGGCGCTCGGCAATATCGCTCCATTATTGCGTGCCATCGCCGCGGACCCCGAGGTCCTGAACCACACCCGCAGCCGCGCCGAAGCTTTGCTGCCGCGCTAGCCAGTTTCACAGAGAGGTGTAAATCCCGGTTCCCTTCCAGCACTGAATACGGGTGCCCCACGTCTCGATTTTGAGACGTGGGTTCTCGTGGGCCAAAGCCCACGACGGTATTCGGACTTGCACATCGGCAGGAAAGTGCGCGAGCCGCTCCCGCGAGTCCAGGGCTCTTTCCGCGGCATCGAATAGATGGCCAGTTGAGAGCGACT
>CAXTVG010000306.1:0-1266 GCA_964247505.1 uncultured Acidobacteriaceae bacterium | reverse complement strand
ACCCCGAGGTCCTGAACCACACCCGCAGCCGCGCCGAAGCCTTGCTGCCTCTTTAACCACGACCGCGAGTCCAGGGAAATCTACACGGCATCGAATAGATGGCCAGTTGAGAGCGACTTCCGATAGCATTGCAGTGTTTCTCGCAGTGTTTCCATTTGAGGGAAGCGCCCCTGGAGGGCCTCCAATGAACCGTTTCGCCGTACACCTGTTCATCCCTGCCTTGCTTCTCAGCGCATCTGCCGTGGGCGCATCCGCCCAAAGCGCGCCGGAGGACTCCGTCGCCGCGCCGCAGCAGCCGCCCAGCGAGACGACCCCCTTTCCCGCCCGCCTCAGCGACGTTGAAGGCACTGTCCGCACGGCGCGGATGCAGTCCCAAGCGGCCGCGGGCGAGCAGCCGCCGCCCCCTCCATCCGATCAGGCCTTCCACGCCGCGCGCACCAACACCCCGGTGCTTGCCGGGACCGAGGTGGACACCGGCAGCGACGGCCGCGCCGAGCTTCAGTTCAATGACGGCAGCATCGCCCGCATCACGCCCAACTCCGCTGTTGAAGTCCTCGCGCTCCCCAGCGGCGGCGAGCAGCTCCGCGCCCTGCGCGGCCTCAGCTACTATGAGACGCCCAACGCAGGCACAGGCGTCATGACGGTCCAGGCCGGCCCGTACGGGTCGCGTCTGGAGCAAAACAGCCTCCTGCGCTTCGACCTCGATGCCACACCCTACCAAGTCGCGGTGCTGCGCGGCTCGGCGCACGTCAGCAGCTCCAACTCCGATGTCGGTTTCCAAGCCACCGAAGGCCAAACCGCGGCGCTCGATCCGACCTCGCCCACCTCCTACGACCTGAACCCGGAGGTCGCCGACAACTCCTGGGACGCCTGGAACACCGACCGCGACCAGACCCTCGCCCAGCTGGCCGAAACCCAAACCAACGCCCGCGTGGGCAGCGGCGACACCAACTCCCCCGGCTGGAACGACCTGGACTACTACGGCACCTGGTACGACGTGCCCGGCGCGGGCATGGCCTGGGCCCCGGACGGCGTGGACGCGAGCTTCGACCCTTACGGCTCCGGCGCCTGGACCTCGTACCCCGGCGTTGGCCCGACCTGGATTTCCTCGTATCCGTGGGGCTGGCTGCCCTATCACTGCGGCGGATGGAACTACTTCCAGGGCTTCGGATGGGGCTGGCAGCCCGGCGGCGGCTGCGGCGGCTACGGCGGCGGCGTAGGCTGGTACCCCTACACCGGCGTCCATCACGCGCCGCGCGACTACCG
>CAXTVG010000305.1:0-3509 GCA_964247505.1 uncultured Acidobacteriaceae bacterium | reverse complement strand
GCCACAAGCTGCACGGGCCTCAGGGCGTCGGCGTTTTGTGGGTGTGCCGCGGTACGCGTTTACAGCCCCTGCAGTACGGCGGCGCGCATGAGCGGCAGCGCCGCGCCGGGACCGAAAATTTGGCCGGCATTGTAGGCCTGGGCGCGGCGGTGCGGCTCAGTCAGCAGGCGCTCGCGGACGGCACCGCGGCCCGTATCGCGGCCAGGCGCGATCGCCTGGAACGCGGACTGCTGGAGCGGGTGGACGAGTGCGGCGTGAACGGTCCGACCGCGCCCGGCTCTCGCCTGCCCAACACCACGAACATTTGGTTCGACCACCTGGAAGGCGAAGCCCTGGTCATCGCGCTCGACCTGAAAGGCCTGGCGCTTTCCGGCGGCTCCGCCTGCGCTTCCGGCGCGACCGAGCCTTCGCACGTGCTCACCGCGATGGGCGTAGGCGAGCACCGCGCGCGCGCAAGCCTGCGTTTTTCGCTCAACCGTCTGACCACGGACGAGGAGGTCGATCGCGCGCTCGAGCTCGTTCCCGCAGCAGTGGCGCGCCTGCGCGAGCTCAGCCCGGTTTACGGAAAGCGCACTGGGAATTTGCAAACTGTCAGCACCATGCCCGGCGAGGTTGCGTCCTCCTCGGCAAGCTCGTAGAACTGATTGGGTAGATCGCCGAATCGAGGCATACCCGTGCGAATTTTCACAACACTCTGCAACCTCATTTTTTTCATCCTTCTCGCTGCTTCAGCGGTCACACGCGCGCAAACGCCCACGCCAAGCATCACGCTGGGGCACGCGGAACACGGAATCGACACGCTGCAGAGCTGGTACGACCAGGGAACCGGGCTTTATAAAACCACCGGATGGTGGAACTCAGCGAATGCGCTCACAGTGCTTGTCGATGATGCGCGGCTTCAAAAAACCGATCGCTACAACGCGACCCTTGCCAACACATTCCAGGCCGCGCAAACCAAGTTCAAAGGTTTTCTCAACGACTACTACGACGACGAAGGCTGGTGGGCTCTGGCGTGGGTCGACGCTTACGACCTTACGCAAAAGCCGGAGTACCTGGCCATGGCTGCGTCCATTTTTGAGAACATGAGCGGCGGCTGGGACCCGACCTGCGGCGGCGGCATCTGGTGGAGCAAGGAACGCAAGTACAAAGCCGCCAATGCCAATGAGCTGTTTTTATCCGTGGCGGCTCACTTGGCCGTTCGCGCGAACGGGACAGACCGCAAGAAATACGCGAACTGGGCGCGAAAAGAGTGGAAATGGTTCCACAAGTCGGGGATGATCAACGCGCAAGGGTTGGTGAATGACGGGCTTGATACCGCCACCTGCAAGAACAACGGCAAAACTACCTGGACCTACAACCAGGGCGTGGTGATCGGGGGCCTCGCCGAACTGCAGAAGGTTAAAAAAGACAAGAAACAGATGCAAGCCGCCACGGGAATTGCAGATGCCACCCTCACTCATCTGGCGGACGCGAAGGGCGTGCTGCACGACAGCTGCGAACCCAAGTGCGGCAGCGATGGGGTGCAATTTAAGGGTATTTTCATGCGCAATCTCGTGCAGCTCAACCGGGCAGCGCCCGACTCGCGCTTCGCCACGTTTGCCGCAACCAACGCCGCGAGCATTTGGGACAGCGATCAAGGGCTAGGCTTTCAATTTGGGGAGGTCTGGTCGGGCCCGTTCGGCAGCGCCACGGCGGCGACGCAGACTTCGGCGCTCGATGCGATCCTGGCGGCAGCGGCAATGGGCGCCGGGACGGGTGGGAGCTAGCCGTCAGGCCTGTGCGCGCCGGCTCGCGATCGAGGCTTGCTCCCGGCGAAACACGGTTTTCAGCACCGTTCTGAGAACCAGCACAAACGCAAACATCCGGATCTGCGGCCAGCTTTGGAGGCCGATCGTCTTGAGCAGCGTGCCTGCGACGCTGAAGGAGAGCGCGGCCATGACGCCACGAGCGATCAGCATGCGAGCGTGGTCGCCGGACCGGTCTCGCGCAAGGGAAGCGAGCGCCCAGACTGCATGGAAGGCGACCACAAAAGCCGCGAGCAGCTCGATCAGGCTGCCGCCCAGCTCAATGAGGCGCGCTTCAGTCATGCCCATGGCTAGCCAGGGGGCTGGCTTGCGGGCCCAGTGTCCGCTGCTCGGCGGCCTGCTGCGCGGGCTTGGATTCTTCCTGGATCTCCTTTTCCAGGAAGTAATTCAAAGCCGTGCGGAGAGCGGCGATGGCGGCCAGCTTCTCGATGTCGCTCCAGCTGGGCGTGACGGCGGTGTTGAGGATATCAGCGGCGAGCTCGAACTCGAGCGCAACAGCGAGCCAGCGCGCGAGAGTGAGCCGGACCTGGTTTTTCTCCTCCGGCCGGGCGCTGCGGCGCAGGAAAAGCGCGATGGCCTTGACCGTCGCCTCCAGCGCCGCCAGACCGATGATCAGCGCGGCCGCGAACTCAACCCCGCGCGCCAGGTATTCGATGATCAACTTCGAGGTTTCGAGGATACTCGCGCCCATCGTGCCTAGGATGCGAGTGAGCGATACTGGAAGGGTGATGCAAGCGAGCTACAACAACACGATTGCCGTCGCGATGTCGGGCGGCGTCGACTCCTCCACCGTCGCGGCGATGCTCAAGGCTGAAGGTTACGATCTGGTCGGCCTCACGCTCCAGCTGTGGAACCAGCGCCGCCTGGCCGGCAAGGAAGGCATGCCGGAGCAAGTGCAGGGCCGCTGCTGTTCGCTCGACGACGTCTACGACGCGCGGCGGGTCGCAGAAACCTTGGGCATTCCGTATTACGTGGTCAATGAGCAGGCCCGGTTCGAGCGCGACGTGGTGCGCCCGTTTGTGAGCGAGTACCTGGCCGGGCGCACACCGATCCCCTGCTCGCTGTGCAATAACCACCTGAAGTTTGACCAGCTGCTCACGCGCGCGCGGCAGATCGGGGCCGACCGCATCGCGACCGGACACTATGCACGCAACCGCTGGGATATAGAGCGGGGGCGCTGGATTCTGAGCCGGGGCGCGGACCGGGCCAAGGATCAAACCTATTTTCTTTTTGGGCTGACGCAGGAACAGCTGAGTCGGACACTATTCCCTCTGGGCGAGTACACCAAACCCGAGGTGCGCGCATTCGCCGGAAATCACGGTCTCGCGCTGGCACAAAAGCCGGACTCACAGGAAATTTGCTTTATCCCAGGCGGAGACTACAAGCGCTTTCTCGATGCTTATCTCGAGGAGCAAGGAGAAGCGATGCCGGAAACCGCGGGCGCGCTTGTCTCCGCAAGCGGCGAAACGCTTGGGAAGCACGCAGGAGTCCACCAGTTCACCGTAGGTCAGAGAAAGGGATTGGGCCTTTCCGGGCCCGACCCGCTTTATGTTCTTGCAATCGATCCGGCATCGCACTGTGTGACAGTCGGCGCTGAACAGGAGTTGTACACAACTCATTTCCGCGCAAACAGTTTGAACTGGATCAGTATCGATGCGCTCGAGCGAGACATGCGGATTGAGGCGAAGATACGGCACCGCCATG
>CAXTVG010000304.1:0-3515 GCA_964247505.1 uncultured Acidobacteriaceae bacterium | reverse complement strand
GCCACAGGAGCACAGGCCTCGAAACTCCAAAAATGCCCGGCTCCAAGCGAGTCGCTGCGAGCAGAATCGGGATGGGCCTGATCCTGATAGCGGCCGCCAACGAACGCATGAGCTCCACTTCAACGCCCTGTCGAAGCGGTTCGGCGGCTTTCCGGATGGCGGCAACCTCCAGCCATCGCAACCACCAACTGACCAGCACTCCGGCAGCGCCAATCATCCAGATCGTCCCCAGCAGAGCAGCAATCGTTTCGGGTCGCCATGTCGAGTGAAGGAGCTGCGAAGTTGTGTGGCTGAAAGGCTGACTGGCAATCTCCACGACGAAAACGAAGTCCTTCCGGGGCGTGGCAACGACGTGTGCGCCGAGAACATGGCCGAGATGGACAAGAACTGCAAACGGCACGAGAAATTTTACCGATGCTATAACCCACACATGGAAGCGAAGGCGCGCCGGGTTCCTCTTGAGCAGGGGCGTGAGGCAAGCCGCAAGAAGAGCGAACACGGTCGATTGCCAGATGTGATCCGCAACGGGTGCGCCCAGTCGTTGGCAGGCGTGCACGAAGCCGATCACTGGTTCTCTCGCGATTTGAGCTCACGCAGAAGGGCTTCCGCCTCGCGTATGTCCTCCATCGTCAGCTTTCCTGATTGGATCAGGTGCGCCACCACAGGCTGCGTGCGGCCACCGAACATCGACAACAGATCGTCGATCAATCTCGTCTGAGCGGCGGCGCGCGTCACGGCAGCAGTAAAGATATGAAAGTTGCCGACCTTTTTGACTCGCCTGACTGTGCCTTTCGCCTCCAGCCTGTACACCGTGGTCTGAACGGTCGTATAAGCCGGGCGCCGCTTCTCCGCAAACGACTCCTGAAGTTCGCGGATCGACGCCTCTCCCTTATTCCAGAGCGCCTCCATAATGCCGTATTCGAGCCTGGAAAGCTTCTGTTCCGCCACGATGATCTCCTACACGAGTATGAGTATCTACTACACATGTAATAGCGTCAAGCGGGAAGATTCGGCGGCTTCTTGAACCGAGGCAATGAGGTTTGTTGTTTGCAAGGAATGGAGGCGACTCTCCGTCTTGATCCAATCGGAGCACACCACACTGGAAAGACATGGTTCTCCTAAGGAAAGACTGAATAAGGGTCATTCTGAGCGGAGCAAAGAACCTGCTTTCCTCCGAATTGCGGTGAAAGCAGGTCCTTCGTCGTTACGCTCCTCAAGATCACATTGGATCGCCCACCTGTTCAAGTCTTCTTTTAAGAGCTTGTTGAAACGGCGCAGCGATTCAGCCTTATTGAGGTGTTGGAGCGAGACCTACGGGATCACCGGCTGTTTTTCGCTTGGGCGGTCGTGGCGATAGTTCAAAAGCTGTCTCCAGGCGCACTGCTCCCTTGGGCCTTGCGCGGCTTGTTGGGCGAGCAGCCTGGGCAGGCGCAGGAGGTTGTGGGCGGCGCAGCTGACGACGAAGACTCAGTCCACCTTGGCCAGCCCGCGCACCCTTCACCTGGCGCAGCGGACGGTTTCTTTCCGCCAGCCGAAGCCTTTTGCCTCCTGCCAACGGCAGCTCAGGCTGAGGGCATAGCCCAAGTGCCGGGTGGTCCGGGCGTCCATGTTGGAGCGGCGTCCGTTGTTGTTCTTGGCAATGTGCTGCGTAATGTTCAAGGCGCGCGCAGCGGTGACGAAATCTTCACTGTCACAGGCCTTGCCGGTGCCCACGGTGTTCCTTCTGCTTCTGTTCGAGCATCGGCAGCGCCGCGTCGCGCTCGGCGAGGCCATCGGCCTGGATCACCATCGCGGCGGCGATCAGCCCGTTGCGGTTTTCCACCAGAACGTGCCCCAGAGAGGCCAGCTTCGATTCCGTGCCGCAGCTCTTTTTAGACAGCCGGGCCTCCGGATCGGCGGTCGACGGGTGCGTTTGGTGGGAGCGCTTGTCACCGTGGAAGTTCGTGCCGTCGTCGTCCGGGCCGTCCTTTTTGCGAAAGCTCTTGTGCGAGGACCAGGCTTGAATCAACGTGCCGTCCACGCTGCAGTGCTCGTCGCTCGTGAAACCCTTTGCCTGCTGAACCACCGCCGCGAAGAACTGCTCTGCCACGCCCGAGGCCAGCAGCCGGTCGCGGTTCTTGCTCCACACCGCGTGGTTCCACACCGCATCGTCCATGCCAAACCCCACAAACCAGCGAAACAGCAGGTTGAAGTCCAGCTGCTCGCCCAGCTGCCGCTCCGGCGCACCGGGTAAAACGCCTGTAACAAAAGCGCCCGCAGCACAGACTCGGGCGCAATCGACGACCGCCCCGAAGCCGAGTACCAGCTGGCAAACTCTTCGCTCAACGAGCGCAGCACGACATCCGTCAGCCCGCGATCGCCCGCAACGGAGGATCCTGCGGCACACGCTGCTCCAACGTCACATAGCTGAATATCCCATCCTGAAGCTGCTCGTCTCCACGCATACGCCAGAAACGATTCAACCCTCAAATCGGCCGAAACGCTGGAGCGTTTTTCAACAAGCTCTTAAATCCAAAGCTCCGAGCTTGCCTTTGCCGGCAGCGCAAAACTAGCTGCGCGGCTCGCCGGCCACTTCGTGGCGTGTACTCTCAAAAGCGATTGTCATCAGCTGCTCATGCCCGAACCCGCCCGCCAACTCACTCTTCCCCGCGCCGTCTCGCTCAACCTCATGAACATGATCGGCGTCGGCCCCTTCATCACCCTTCCTTTGGTCGCCGCCGCTCTCGGCCCCGGCGCGTGGCTCGCCTGGCTCGCTGCTTGTCACGCGCACTCGCGCATAGGCGAGCTCACGTCCTCGACCGAAAGCGCAAACCACCCAGCGTACAGCCAGTGCCGCATCTGCCGATGAACAGCGTGGGAAGGCGCGAGATCGCTCGGTATCCAGCGCCACGGCGAGCCGCTTTTTGCGATCCACCGTACCGCGTTGAACACTGCCCGCAGCTGGGGCGCGCTCCAAGCTGTTCTCGCGGCAAAGCAGCAGAACGGCAAACGAGTGCCACTCCTCAGCCATCACGCCGCTCGGACACCTAACGCCACCCTTGTCTCACCTCTCCCTTGTAGGGGCAAATAGCGACGGTTTAAAAATCAGTAACAGCTTGTACAGCAAACGCAACCCGTCCAGCGGCTATTCCGGCGACGCAAGGTGTAACACCGAATCTTCTCCCGCTTTGAAAAGCTGGACGCCTACTTTTGCTTCTTCTCTTCGCCTTCATTGTTGAGGCGCTTCGGTTGCGTTAGCGGGCCCTGCAGCGACACCGGTGCTTCACATTTCGCGTTTCGACCGTGGATTCCTCGCGTAAGCGATTCGTTTGCTATCGCAGCAACCCTGCCTTGCAACGGGAGATGTGCGTCTTCTAAACTGCACGACTCCGCTCCGAGCAAGATCAAGAGCAGCCTTTGTTTTTCGCAGCGCAAAACCGCCTGCGCGGCTCGCCGGCCACTTCGTGGCGTGTACTCTCAAAAGCGACCGCCTTAAGCTGCTCATGCCCGACCCCGCCCGCCAACTCACTCTTCCC
>CAXTVG010000303.1:0-3525 GCA_964247505.1 uncultured Acidobacteriaceae bacterium | reverse complement strand
CCTTTTTCTCTCGTTCCCGACTAGGTTGGTACGGCGGAGGGCTCGGTGCTTGGCTCCTTCGGCGAGACGCGGGTGCTTTGCAATGCATCGGTCGAGGCGGGTGTGCCGGGGTGGATGCGCGGGCAGGGGCGGGGCTGGGTGACGGCGGAGTATGGAATGCTGCCGCGGGCGACGCTGACCCGGAGCTCGCGGGAAGCAGAGCGCGGCAAGGTTGGCGTACGGACACATGAGATCCAGAGGCTAAGCGGGCGCTCGCTGCGGGCCGGGGTGGACCTGGCCGCGCTGGGGGAGCGCAGGGTCATTCTGGACTGCGACGTGCTGCAGGCCGACGGGGGGACGCGAACGGCGGCGATCACAGGCGCATGCGCGGCGTTGGCGTTAGCGCTGGGGCGCATGGTGCGCGCCGGGGCGCTGAAGCAGAACCCGATGGAGCAATTGCTGGCGGCGGTGAGCGTGGGGATTGTGGAAGGGGTTACACTGCTGGACCTGGCCTATGAAGAGGATTCGCAGGCGGAGGTGGACGCAAATGTGGTGATGAGCGCCGCGGGCGGCCTCATCGAGGTGCAAGCGACGGCGGAGCGGAAGGCTTTCGGGCGCGAACGACTGAACGAAATGCTCGATTTGGCCGATAAGGGATTGCAGGAGCTGTTTGCGGCGCAGCGGGCGGTGCTCGCGGCCTGCGATGTGGAAGCGCCGGGCGGCATGGAAGCTGCTGTTTGACTCTCACTGAAGAGCGGCGGCGCGTAGGGTAAGGAAGACCGCGCCTGCGTCGTTGCAGGCGATTTGAGCAAACGTGTGTAGCGAGAGAATAGGGAGAGCGGAACGATGAAGATTGAACTGACGCCGGGCAAACTGGCCGGGTTGAAAGCGGTTTCGAATCAGCGCAGCGTAATCGCGGCGGCGGCGATGGACCAGCGCGGGTCGCTCCAGAAGTCGCTCGCAAAGGCTAAGGGAGTCGCCGACGTGCCGGCGTCCATGCTGGAGGACTTCAAGTCCATGGTCACCGATACACTCACGCAGTACGCTTCGGCGATTCTGCTGGACCCGGAGTTCGGGCTGCCGGCAGCGAAAAAACGGCATTCGGCGGGGCTGCTGTTGGCTTACGAAAAGACAGGCTATGACGCGGCGGAAGAGGGGCGTTTGCCCGACCTTCTGGATCACTGGTCGGCGCGGCGGCTCAAGGAGGCGGGGGCCGATTGCGTCAAGGTTCTGCTGTACTACACGCCGTTTGAGAAGAGCGAGATTAACGACCAGAAACACGCGTTTATTGAGCGAATCGGGGACGAGTGCCGGGCCCTGGATGTGCCGTTTTTTCTGGAGTTTGTGGGCTACGACGTGCATGGCGAGGACGAAAAGGGTCTGGCGTACGCGATGCGCAAGCCGGAGATTGTGTCGGGATCGATGGCGGAGTTCGGCAAGGCGAAGTACAACGTGGACGTGCTCAAGGTTGAGGTGCCGGTGCAGATGAAGTTTGTCGGCGGCACGCGGGCGTTCGCGGGCGAGCAGGCGTATACGCGGCAGGAGGCGCTGGAGCATTTTCGCTCGGCGGCGTCGAACACGCACAAGCCGTTCATCTATCTGTCGGCCGGGGTGACGAACGCTATGTTTATAGAAACGCTGGAATTAGCCGCAGAGAGCGGGACCAGCTTCAACGGCGTTCTGTGCGGGCGGGCGACCTGGGCGGATGGGGTTGCGATCTTCGCGAAGGACGGGGAAAAGGCCTTTGCAGACTGGCTGAACACGCAAGGCGTGGAGAATATCCAGAACGTGAATAAGGCGCTTGAAGCGGCCCACCCTTGGACGGATAAGGTGCAGGTGTAAAAGGTCGCGCAAGCGAGTCGCTTGGAACACTGAAATCCACGGGCGATACGATCTTGCTTGGGAACGGGGAGGGAAAGATGTCGGCAGCTTCGCTCGGTTCTGGAGTAGCCCGTGTGGGCGAGCTGGGCGCGCGGCGGCGTGGCGCGCAGGTGTTGCTGGAAGTTCTGGAGAGCGAGGGTGTGGAGTACATCTTCGGCAATCCGGGCACGACGGAGCTCCCGTTGATCGACGCCTTGCTGGGCCCGACACCGCTGCGCTATGTACTCGCATTGCAGGAGGCAAGCGTGGTAGCCATGGCCGATGGATATGCGCAGGCTGCCGGGCGGCCGGGGTTCGCGAATCTGCATACAGCCGGCGGGCTTGGGCATGGGATGGGCAATTTGTTGAACGCGCAGGTTTCGGGGACGCCGCTGGTGATTACGGCGGGCCAGCAGGACTCGCGGCACGCGTTGATGGATCCGTTGCTGTTTGGCGACCTGGTTGGGATTGCGACGCCCAGCGTGAAGTGGGCGCGTGAGGTGACCAAAGCGGACCAGCTGCCGCTGCTGGTACGCCGCGCGTTTCACGACTGCAATGCCGCGCCTTCGGGGCCGGTGTTTCTTTCGCTGCCCATGGACGTCATGGAGGAGATGACGGACGTGAGCATCGATCGCCCCTCCACGATCGACAGGCGCCCGGTAGCCGGCTCTCTGGACAGGCTGGTGGAGACGCTTTCCTCGTTTGGCCCCGGACGGCTGGCGCTGATCGCGGGCGATGAGGTGTGGACGAGCGGGGCGACGGCGCAGGCAGTGGCGCTGGCCGAAGCCCTGGGGGCGCCCGTCTATGGGTCGTCGTGGCCGGCGCATTTGCCCTTCCCGACCGCGCATCCGCTGTGGACCGGAAACTTGCCGACGCGAGCGAAGGAGATTGCTGCGGAACTCGAGCCGTTCGATGCGGTGTTCGCGCTCGGGGGAAAAAGCCTGATCACCATTTTGTACACGGAGGGTTCGGCGGTGCCGCGCGGCTGCCGGGTGTTCCAGCTGTCCACCGACGTGCGCGATCTGGGCCGCTCCTATGGCACGGAGCTTTCAGTACAGGGCGACATCAAGGCTTCCCTGGAAGCACTGCTGCCGGTGCTCCAGGAAAGACTCGAACCGCGCCTCGGGGAGCTGGACCGGGCGGCGGCGGAGCATGGGGCGCGGATGTGGGCGCGCTATGAAAGCTTGGAGCACAAGGCGGATCTCGAAGCACGGCAGCCTGTCCCAACTCCGCTGGTGGCCGCGCGCGAGCTGCTGCGCGCTGTGGGGCCCAAGGTGCCGATCGTGGACGAGTGTATCGCCACTTCGGCGTCGCTGCGCGCTCTGCTGCGCGATGAAGAGGCGCGCACCTATGCGTTTCTGCGTGGCGGTGCGCTGGGGTGGGGTTTGCCGGCAGCGGCGGGCTTCAGCCTTGGGATCGGGCGTGAGCCGGTGGTTTGCGTGGTGGGCGACGGAGCGGCGCTGTACTCACCGCAAGCGTTGTGGACGCTGGCACACGAGCGGCTGCCGGTAACGGTGGTGGTGATGAACAACCGGGAGTACAACGTACTGAAGAACTACATGCGAGGCCAGGCGCACTACCTTTCGGCGGCGAGCAACCGGTTTATAGCGATGGACCTGGTGGATCCGGTGATCGATTACATGGCACTGGCGGCCGCGAGGGGCGTAGCGGCGCGCCTGGTTTTGC
>CAXTVG010000302.1:884-3528 GCA_964247505.1 uncultured Acidobacteriaceae bacterium | reverse complement strand
CCGATCCGCACCGCCCGCGCCTCGGCACGCAGACGCTGCCCTTTGCACTCCGGGCAGCGCGCGTAGCCGCGGTATTTCGACAGCATCACGCGCACATGCAGCTTGTACTTCTTGGTCTCCATCAGAGCGAAAAAGCGGTGTACGCCTTGGAAATCGCCCGCGCCGTCGAGGATGAATTGCTGCTGGTCAAGGGTCAGCTCGTACCAGCTCGCGTCCGTCGGGATGCCATGCTGCTTCGCCGCGCGCTTCAGCTCGGTTTGGTAGCCGGTGTACTTCGGCCGCGTCCACGGGTCGACCAGGCCCTCGTCAATGGACCGGTTCTTGTCCGGAAGGATCAGGTCGAGGTCAAAGTCGATGGTGTTCCCAAAGCCCTGGCAGCGGGGGCAGGCACCGCACGGGTTGTTAAGCGAAAACAGCCGCGGCTCGGGCTCGGCATAGATCCGGTGGCAGGTTTTGCACTCAAACGCCAGCGAGAACCGGAGCCGCTCGGGCGGGTGCTCGGAAGCCTCGCGCCGGACAATCTCATACAGGATCTCGCCCGACTCGCGATAACCGATCTCTGCCGCATCCACGATGCGCGCCCGCGCCTCGGGCGAAACCGCGATGCGGTCCACCAGCACGTACGCCGGGAGCGCCCAGTTCATCTCGAGCAGCGACTCCGGCTGCGAGAATTCGTAGATCGTGCCGCCCTGGTAGAGCCGGTTGAAACCGCGCCCGCGCAAGTCCAGCAGACGCTCCCGCATTTCCGGGCTCAGCGCGCCGGGGTTACTCTCGCCGGCTGCTTTCTTCGCCGCGGCCCTCTTGAGCGCCACCTGCGAGCTGCCGCGCCGCGCCACTCGAACAGCGGGCTCGGGCGAGACCGGCTCCTGCGCTTGACCCTGTGTCGCCGGCCGCACCGGAAACAGCGCATGCAGCCGTGTTCCCTCCGGGAGCGCGAGCACCGCCGCCGCGATCTCGTCCACCGAGTCGCGCTTGACCACCCCATCGCACACCACGCAGTGCACCGTGCCGCAGCGCGCATACAGCAGGCGCATGTAGTCGTAGATTTCTGTCGCCGTCGCCACCGTCGAGCGAGGGTTGCGCGTGGTGTTTTTCTGCTTGATCGCAATCGCCGGTGCAAGCCCGTCGATCAGGTCCGCGTCCGGTTTTTCGATCCGCTCCAAAAACTGCCGCGCATAGGCCGACAGCGACTCTACATACCGCCGCTGCCCCTCGGCGTAGATCGTGTCAAACGCGAGCGAGCTTTTCCCCGAGCCGGACACGCCCGTGACCACGGTGAGCTGGCCGTGGGGAATATCGCAGTCGATATTCTTGAGGTTGTGCACCCGCACGCCGCGGAGTGTGATCTGGTCAGCCAAAACGCGCCCTCTCGCCCCTGCCGCGCTTCGGCGGTTGGGGTCAAACCTTTATTATCCGACACGCACGGAGGTAATCTTGCGGGCTGTTGAAAGCGTCCTATAATCATGTCCATGACGAACGCGCAATTATTCCTGGCCATGGGCGTTCCGATTCTGGTCGCGCTGATCGGCCTGGTTTGGAATAACCGGAGCAATCACGCTGAGGTCGCTCTGCTGCGCGCCGAAATGAATGGCAAGTTCGACGTCATCAATGTTCAGCTTGCCACGATCACGCGCACTCTAGAAATCATTCAGCAGGACCTTAAACACTTTCACGATGTGGTGGACGGCATCGACAAACGCGTCCTCACCCTCGAACACAAGCAGTAGCGCTCTCGCTTACTGCTGCGGAGTGGTCCCCACTTCTCGATTTTGAGACGTGGGTTCTCATTCGCGAAAGCGAATGACCGCTAGTTCCGCTGGGGCGTAAACATCGCCCCGAAAAACAGCAAAATCCCGCCCACCACGATCGCCGAATCCGCCACATTAAAGTCCGGCCAGTGATAGTGCACGATCGTGACCTCCAGGAAATCCGTCACCATCTTGTACTGGATCCGGTCCCAGGCGTTCCCAACTGCCCCGCCCAGCACCAGCGCGAGCCCCAGCGCGGTCCATGAAAACCGCCGCCCCAGCCGAAGGAGCAGCACGCAAACCACCACTGCCGCGACAACGGAAAACGAGGTCAGCGCCCACCGGGTCGGGTTCGCCGGGGCGTCGTTGAAAAGCGAAAACGCCGCGCCCTCGTTCAACACATGCGACAGCCGGAACACATGAGGGATGACCGGAATGTTCATGCCCTCGGCGATATGCTTCTGCACCCAAAGCTTGGTCACCCGGTCCAGCGCGATCACCGCGACTGAGATCAGAAACAGCCACGGCCGCCAGTCGCGCACCCTGCGCGGCGGGGTTTGCTTGTACTCGTAACGGCCGGGAAAGCTTGCCATCTAGGCCTCCACCAGCGCGCCGGTCTGGCGCGAGTAGCCCATCGCGTCGAGCGCCCCGGCGCAGCGCCCGCAAACCTCGGGCCAGAGGCCGTAGGGCTTTACATCATCGCGGTGATTCCAACAGCGAGCGCACTTTGGCTCGTTGGAAAGTTGAACTTGCACCTGTTTATCTGTCGCGTTCTCGCTCACTCTTGTATTAACGAGAACATTAGAGCCGACACTAGACATTTGCATGGTCGGGTGCACAGTGCTAACCTCATCGCCAATGCCGTCATCGGCACATACATCAGAAACATTCAAAAG
>CAXTVG010000302.1:0-874 GCA_964247505.1 uncultured Acidobacteriaceae bacterium | reverse complement strand
TACTGGCCCAGATCAGTCCGGTAATTCCAGCACCGCCCGCATTTCGCGCCCTCGGCTGCCAGGGTTTCCACCGCGAGCGCATCCCCGGCTTCAAGGGAGACCTGCGAAACATTGAACAGTTCTTTCAACGCCGCGCCCCGTCCATTCACAGATTGGAGCGTGGACGCCGGAGCGGTAATCCGGACCTGCGCCTCGAGCGCTTTACCGATTCGCTTAGCTTTCCGGGCTTCTTCCAGGCTGCGCATCACCTCTTCGCGTAAGGCGAACACAGCTGCCCAGGCCTCCCCGGCGTTGTCCGCGGGAAATTCTCCAGCTCCCGGGAACCGAGCCAAATGCACACTCGCCTCCCGCCCCGCGACCTCCGGCAAATACACACAAACCTCCTCTGCCGTAAAGCTCAACACCGGCGCAACCAGCCGCACCAGCGCCTCCGCGATCCGCCAGAGCGCGGTCTGCGCCGAGCGCCGCTCCAGGCTCGACGGAGCCAGCGTGTACATACGGTCTTTCAAGACATCGAGATACAGCGCGCTCAAGTCCACGATGCAGAACTCGTTCACTGCGTGATACACCCGATGAAACTCCATCGCCTCATACCAGCCGGTAACCCTTTCGACTAACTCCCGAGTGCGCGCCAACATATACCGGTCCAGCGGCAGTAACTCCTCATCGCTTACGACATGCTGCGCGGGAACAAATCCGGCCAGGTTTCCAAGCAGAAACCGGAATGTATTTCGCAGCTTCCGGTAGTTCTCCGCCACGCGGCTCATCAGGTTCTCGCTCGCCGCGACATCCTCGCGGAAGTCTACTGAAGCAACCCAAAGCCGCACGATCTCCGCGCCCATCCGGTTCGACACATCCACCGGATCGACCCCGT
>CAXTVG010000301.1:0-3531 GCA_964247505.1 uncultured Acidobacteriaceae bacterium | reverse complement strand
TCCTTCAACGACTTACGCTGCGGGAATCGGCCTGGCCGCGAGCTGGGACCGCGCGCTGGCTTCGCGTGTCGGCGCGGGTATTGGCCGCGATGCGCGGGCTCGCGGGGTACACTACATGCTGGGCCCGGGCGTGAATATCTACCGCTCGCCCCGTAATGGGCGCAACTTCGAGTACTTCGGCGAAGACCCGTTTCTCGCGGCCAATATCGCCACCGGCTACATCACCGGCATGCAGGAGCAGGGCGTCAGCGCGACCATTAAGCACTATCTGGGCAACAACTCCGAATACCTGCGCCACGACTCAAACTCGGAAATCGGTGAGCGGGCGCTGCGGGAGATCTATTTGCCCACGTTTGAGGCCGCGGTGCGCAAGGCGCATGTGGGTGCGGTGATGGACTCCTACAACCTGATCAACGGCGCGCATGCCACGCAAAACCCCTACTTCAACATAGAAATCCTGCGCAAGGAGTGGGGCTTTACCAACACGCTTATGTCGGACTGGGACGCGACCTACGACGGGGTCGCGGCTGCCAACGGTGGCCTGGATATCGAGATGCCCACGGGTAAGTTCATGAACCGGGCGAATCTCATGCCGGCGATTCAATCGGGAAAGGTGTCGCAAACGACCATCGACGAAAAAGTCCGGCATATCCTGACCACCGCCGCCGAGTTCGGCTGGCTCGACCGCCCGCAGGCCGACCCGAATATCTCCTATGTCGACGCGCAAAACCAGGCCGCCGCGCTCGATTCCGCGCGCGAATCGGCCGTCCTGCTCAAGAACCAGGGCGGGCTGCTGCCGCTCGATAAATCGAGGATCAAGAGCATCCTGGTAGTCGGCCCCGACGCTTACCCCGGCGTCCCTGTGGGCGGCGGCAGCGCGGGCGTCAAGCCGTTCCACATGGTTTCCGCGGTGGAGGGCCTTTCCGACGCTCTGCGCGGCCAGGCCACCGTGTACTATGACCGGTGCGTTCCGGCGCTGCCGGAGCTGGCGCGCGCGACTACCTTCACCACGCAAGCCTCTGGCGGCAAGCCGGGCCTGACGCTCGAAACGTTCCATAATGACGATCTTTCTGGAGCTCCCGCGACCACTTCAACAGTCCAGCACATCAATGCCACGGGGGTAAGCTGGGAGTCGATCAGCGACCATCCGGAAATCATTGAAGCGCTCATGGCAGGCAAGCAAGTCCACGGCTCAAGGCGGTTCACCGGCTACTACACGCCGCCCGCAGCGGGCAAGTACGCGTTTGTACTGGAGGGCTCGGGCGAGGGCTCGGGCAACCGCGTCTTTGTCGATGGCAAGCAGATCATCGACGATTGGGACTTGGTACGCGCGTTCCAGCCGCATGTGACGCTGGAACTTTCAGCCGCGCCCCACAAGATAGTCGTGGAGGACAAGCAGCGGAGCCCGATCGGCGGTAAGCTGCGCTTCGCCATTGTCGATGAGGAGCAAGGATTGGTAAGCAAGCGCGCAAAAGAGCTCGCGGCCAAGGTCGACGCGGTCGTGGTGATGGCCGGGTTTTCGGGGGAAAGCGAGAGCGAGGGCGGCGACCGTACGTTTGCGCTTCCGTATGGCCAGCACCGGATGATCTCGGACCTCGCGGCGATCAACAAGAACACCATCGTAAGCGTCACGTCGGGCGGTAACGTTGACTCCGAGGCGTGGATCGGCCAGATCCCGGCGCTGCTCGAAACCTGGTATGCCGGGCAGGAGGGCGGCCGCGCTTTGGCCGAAATCCTCCTTGGCGATGTAAACCCCTCAGGCCACCTGCCCGCGACTTTTGAGCGCCGCGCCGAGGACAATCCAACTTATAAGACCTACTATCCCGCGCCCGGCACCAAGACGGTCACTTACAAGGAAGGTATCTTCGTCGGCTATCGCGGCTACGAGCACAACCACGTCAAGCCGCTGTTCCCGTTCGGCTATGGGCTTAGCTACACAACCTTTAAGTTTGCAAATCTGCAAGTTACGCCTGACGCCGCCGGCGCGAACCCGCAGGTGACCGCCGCCTTCGACGTGACCAACACAGGCAGCCGCAAGGGCGCGGAGGTCGCGCAGGTGTATGTGTCGGAAAATCACGCCAAGGAAGAACGCCCCGCGCGCGAGCTGAAAGGCTTCGAGCGGGTCGAGCTCGCGCCCGGCGAGACGAAGCACGTTTCCGTCCCGCTCGATGCGCGCTCGTTCGCCTGGTACGACGCCGCGGCGAAAAAGTGGACCATCGACCCCGGCAAGTTCACCGTGCGCGTAGGCGACTCTGTTGAGTCGACCCCGCTGGAAGGCTCGGTGGAGCTGACCCGCGAGGCCGCGAACTCCAGCTTTTGATAGCTGCCGCGTAGGGGTCGCGCGCTTGCTACCGAGTGGGAACCAGAAGCACAGGGTCGCCTTCGGCAATAAAGCCGGGCACGGTCGCGACGCCGTAAATGCCCGCGCGGCTTTCGTGCTCGCGGGCGACCAGCTTCATCAGCTCCGGCATCGTTTCGCCGGTCGCGGGGTCGATCGTGATGATGCGGCAGCGCGGGTCGCGCTCCTTGATCGTGATCTCTGTGTGCTCGCCGATCCGCAGCACACGGCCCACAAACGCGTCCTCGCCGAAACCCTCGAACTCCGGCAGATCGAGCAGGATGTTTTCGCGAAACCGCTCCGGCTCCACCGCAAAGCCCATCTCCGCGCTGATTTGCCCCAGCGTTTGCAGCGACATCAGCGCAATTGGGCGGCAGTCCATGAATGGCCGGTCGTCATGCGCGAGCCACATCGGGTTCTGCTTTTCCAGGCCGGATTGCAGCGCGGCAATCACGGCGGGATCGTCTGCGCGGTAGCTTGTTCCTGCACACGTGATCTCGGCGGTCGAGGGTTCAATGGAGTCGTCCATTTCGGGCGGCTCAAGAAACCGGGCCGAGCAGCGCAGCAGGGCGTTGCGCTCCTCGCCCGAAACCATCGGCTTGCCCGTGGCAGCGCCCGCGCTCCGGAAAGCGAGCCGCCGGTCGCCTCGCAGCCCGAGCGGCCCTGCGTAGACCTGGCGGACACGCTCCCCGCCCATGCTCTTGATGGGGTAGCGCCATACACTTGCGACCGTTCCAACCTGCTTCACGCACACCAGCTTACGCGAAAAGGCCCACTCTGCCGCGAGGTGAGCCTTTTCGTTTACAAGCGCGCCGGGTTGGTCCCCTCGGTTTCAAGCCCGAGCTCGGCAAACGCCGCCTGCGCCTTTGCTTTATCAAACGCCCCATCGCGGGCCAGCTTCGACAGGGTCGCGGCGACGATGGACTCTGCGTTGACCTCGAAGTGCCGCCGCAGATGCTCGCGGTTGTCGCTGCGGCCAAAGCCGTCGGTGCCGAGCGTGAGGAGGCGCGAGCCAAGCCACGGCGCCAGCTGGTCGGGCAGGGTCTTCATGTAGTCGCTGGCCGCGATCAGAGGGCCTTTCGCGTCGGCCAGTGTTGTGAGGACATACGGCTGCTTTTCCGCTTCCGCGGGGTGCAGGCGGTTCCAGCGCTCGGCTTCGAGCGCGTCGCGCCGCAGCTCGTTCCAGCTGGTCA
>CAXTVG010000300.1:0-3531 GCA_964247505.1 uncultured Acidobacteriaceae bacterium | reverse complement strand
CTCCAGCTCGACGGCCGACTCGCTCGCGATCCGGTTTTGCTCCTTCGCCTCCGTATCGAGCGAATACCCCCGCTGCTGGGCCTCGGCGGCCTCGGTCGTCAGTTCTTCCAGCGACGCGGTTTCGGCGTCGATTTCCTCCGTGAGCCCGGCAATTTCGTGCTCCAGCGTCGCCCCTGTTGCGTCCATGCGAGCCAGTTTGCTCCCCAAAACCACACGCAAGCGGGTGCGCAGCTCGTCGCGCAGCAGCCCGTAGCGCTCGGCCTTCGCTGCCTGGCGCTTGAGCGTGACCATCTGGCGCGCGACTTCCTCAAAAATGTCATCGACGCGAGCCAGGTTTTGCTTGGCCTGCTCCAGCCGCAGCTCGGCAAGCCGCTTTTTCGTCTTGAAGCGGGTGATCCCGGCCGCTTCCTCGATAATGGCGCGGCGGTCGTGCGGCTTCGAGCTGAGCAGCTGGCCTATACGCTCCTGGCCGATGATTGCGTAACTTTCAGGGCCGAGCCCGGTACCCATAAAGATGTCGCGGATATCCGAAAGCCGGCACAGCTTGCCGTTGAGCAGGTACTCGCTTTCGCCGGTGCGGAACAGACGGCGGGTCACGACGATTTCGCCGCGCTGGGCGGTTTTGTGAAACTTGCGACGGCGGACCTTGAGCACGACCTCGTTGTCGGCCTCGTCGCTCTCGGGGCTTAAGCCGGGCTGCGACTCGGCGATGATCTGCTCGACCTCCTCGGCATTGGCCTCGCGCAGCTTCGCCTCGTCCCATTCGGGGTTGCCGTCGCTGACCACGATCTCGGGCTCGCTCGTGAGCGGCCCCGGCCCGTAGGCTTCCGGATCGATCAGCGTGATGGAAACCTCGGCCATGCCCAGCGCGCGGCGCTCGCGGGTGCCCGCGAAGATGACGTCCTCCATCTTGCCGCCGCGGAGCGATTTCGCGCTTTGCTCGCCCAGAACCCAGGTCACGCCGTCGAGGATGTTCGATTTGCCGCAGCCGTTCGGGCCCACAACCACCGCGATGCCGTTGCCGGGGAGAGCGACTTCGGTCTTATCGCAGAAGGATTTGAAGCCGAGGATCTGGATTTTCTTAAGCTTCAGCAACGGCGCGGGCGCTCCTTAGATGCGGGGTCATTTACAAGAGTAAGCGCCGCCGCGGGCGCGAAGCAAGGCGTGAGCGTTCGCCGGCAAACGGTCGGGCGAGCCCCGGTGTGGATAAGCGGGAACCGAATCCCGGGCTTCAGAATCATGGTTGCCATTGCGGTGCATCAAAACACCGGAATGCCCCTACTAGAGGAAGAAATCCCGGTTCGGAACGCCCATTCCGGGTACAAACTCGGCGCAACCGACAGCAACGGGCAGCTCCGGCGAGCCGCTCTGCTCAGAGTGCTGCGGCGCGCGGGACTGCTGTTGCTCGCGGTGCTGGCGGCGGTACAGTTCGTCGGCTCCTATATCTATTTAGAGTTCCCCTGGGTCAACCTCCAGCTTTGGGAGAGCGGTTCGGAGCGGCTGCCTTTCCAAACCCGCCTGCTGCTTGCGCCTGTGTACCGTGCTTTCGACAACTGGACCTGGGCGCAGAACTACGCGGCGCAGCTCGCGAAGAATACCTACTTTTTCCCGCCCCCGCGCGGCGTAAACCCCGGCCTGCTGCTGGAGTTCGCGATCGGCGTCGTATGTGTGCTCCTCAGCGCATGGGTCGCGGTCCGGATTTACGACGCGGCAACGCGCCGGGGCCTGCTCCGGCCGTTGGTTTATCCCATTTTTCTGGGACTGTGCGTGCTGCTCTATATCGTCCACACCGTGCAGAACTTCCGCTACGTCTATGACATGCCCAGCCTGCTGGTGTTCGCACTGGGTTTCTACATGATCTATTTCCGCAAGCCGACGGCGTGGTTTGTGCTTCTGTTTGCGCTGGGGACGCTGAACCGGGAAACCACGCTCCTGCTGCTGCCGTTTTGGGCGCTCGCGCAGGTGCTGGCGCTCGACGGACGCGTGGCTTGGCGGGCGCTTCTCAGTCGGCCCGTGCTCGTGCCCGTGGCCCTGATGGGCACGTACTGGGCGGCATGGCACCTGATCGTGTTCCACATGTTCGGCGCGAACCCGTCGGAGTACTACCCGCGGCTCCTGTTTAACCTGCACTGCTTTCTGCGCCTGCGCTACTGGCCGCAGCTGGCGGCAGCCTTCGGATTCCTGTGGCCGTTCCTGATCGTGTACCGCAGGCAGGTGCGCGATCCACTGCTACGGGCCTGGCTGATGGTTTTGCCGGTATGGTACGGCTTTATGCTGCTTTGGGCTATCGTGACGGAAACGCGGGTTTTCGGCGAGCTCATCCCGATTCTTGCGCCCATCGCCGCGCTGATCGCCGAGGAAGTGCTCGCAGCCAAGGTCCTTGCGTCCACCCAGCGTAGAAGCGCCGCTCCCGGCGCTCCCCGCCGCGAAGCAGCATAGCGCGCGGCATCAGGGCTTCAAGGTAGGCCGCAACAGCACTTCGCTCACAAAGCTCTGGGGCTCCTGGGTGAGCAGCATTGCGACAATGTGGGCCACGTCGCCGGGCTGGATCTTGCGTTTCGCCTTTTCGTCCTCGCCCGCCGCACCTCCGCCGAAGCCGGTATTCACTGAGCCGGGCGCGATCACCGAAACCCGGACCCCGTGCGGGCGCAGCTCTTCGGCGACCGAGTAGGTGAGCCCATTGAGACCCCATTTTGAAGCGGCATACGCCGCTCCGTTTGCCACAGGATTGTGGCCGGCGAGCGAAGAAATGTTAATGATGTGCCCGGTTTTCTGCGCGACCATGAGCGGGGCCGCAGCGCGAATCATCAAGTAAGGCCCGCGCAGATTGGTTTCGATCGTTTCGTCCCAGGCGTCCGGCGGCATTTCATGCAGTGGCCCTCCAAAGCGGCCTGTACCGGCGTTGTTGACCAGCACGTCGCACCGCTTCCAGCGCTCGCCGAGCTCGGCCGCGAACCGGTCGACTGCCCCGGTGTCGCGCACGTCCAGCGAGTATGCGGTAGCCTCGCCGCCGTCGGCTTCAATGCTCTGACGTACCGCGTCGAGCTGCTCCCGGTCGCGCGCCACAAGCACCACATGCGCGCCCATGCGGGCAATGCGCCGGCTGATCGCTTCCCCGATGCCGCGCGCCGCCCCTGTCACCACGGCAACCTTGCCGCCGAACGTTTCCTCAGCCATGGAATCGGCCTCCTCCCAAGAAAAGATGCGCGCCGGCGAAAGCGAGTCCGGCCCCGCGTGAAATGCAAGTTTCTAACCGGACGGTTTCTAGGTTATAAGAGTGGAGACGGTTCCGGCTCCCCGCGTTCTTGCATCCATGGGAACGTAAGCTGCGCGGATACTGCATTCCCGGATCGATACTCAAGAACCTCCCTTAGGAGCGGAGCATGAAAAAGTTCGTCGTCCTCCCGCTGCTCGCGTTTGCGTCCAGCCTGCTTTTTGTAACTCCTGCCTCCCCCGCGCAAGCGCAGCCTGCGCCCGCGCAAACCCAGCCGGCAACTCCGCCTGCGGGCCAGACTGCGGCGCCTGCCAACC
>CAXTVG010000299.1:0-3559 GCA_964247505.1 uncultured Acidobacteriaceae bacterium | reverse complement strand
CATCGAGGACGGGCAAATCGACCCCAGCTTCATCATCTCGCACCGCATCGGCATTGAGGAGATCCCCGAGGCCTTCCGTATCTTCCGTGACAAGAAGTTCGGCTGCACCAAGGTGGTCATCGACCCGTGGACCGACCGCACGGGCGGCCTGGTCCCCAAGGACGGGGCTGCGCCCAAAGCAGCATAAGCCAGACAAACAAAGGCCCCGATACTCTCGGGGCCTTTCGTTAGCAGTTTCCTGGCGCCACAGAACCGCACACAAACAATTGGTTAACTAGAGCTAAAAACACAGGTGCGCCACTTCTCGCGTCCGGGGTCCCCGGCGAGCGGTCCATGCTCGCTGGGTGGCAAGACGTGGGTCTTCGTAAGCGAAAGCTCACGACCGCCTCAGCAATCGGATATCTCCAGAAAAACCGGCCTACTTTTCATTCCACCGCTGTTCCGCTTCCCGGCCTAGCCCAGTGAGCGACCGCAAGTCTTTCCCCTCCGCCGTCGCCCCCGGCAGCGGCTCCGTCGCGCTCAAATCCGGCCCCGGCAGCCCGCGATTCACAACCGACGAAACCCACGCCGTAAGCGCCGGAGCAAGCGGCGCAAGCCGCGCCACCAGCGCAGCCTGAGGCGTAATGCTCAGTTCGGTCTCGCCCGTCTCCGCCGACCGCAGCACCCGTCCCGCCGCCGCGTATGCATCGCGTGAAACGCCCGGCAGAGAGTCGCCCAGGTTGAACCACCGGAACTCCTCCGCCCGCTTGCCCACCACCTTCGCATTCCGCGGCGAGCCGGTCCGCAGAAGCCCCGGGCACACAGTGGTCACGCGCACACCCTTGGCCCGCACCTCTGCATGCAGCCCTTCCGAGAAGCCCACCGCTGCGAACTTACTCCCCGAGTAGGGCAGCAGATGCGGCACCGCGAGCTTGCCGCCAATCGACGCGATGTTCACGATCGCTCCATCGCCCCGCGCCAGCATATCCGGCAGCACAGCCAGCGAGGTGTACACCATGCTCAGGTAATTGCTGCGGATCGCGTCTTCAAACGCCTCTACCGGCTGGCACTCCACCGGCCCGATGGAGATCACCCCCGCGTTGTTCACCAGCACGTCAATCCGCCCCCAGTGCTGCACGACCTGCTCGATCAGCCGGTCGACCTCCGCGCGTTCACGCAGGTCGCACGGCAAAACCACCACATCGTCCGCGAGCGCCGCCCCGCGTTCCAGCAGGATGTCGCGCGCGCGGCCAAGCGCCACCTGATCGCGGGCAGTAAGCACCACCCGCGCCCCCGCCCGCGCGAACTGCTCCGCAATCGCCAGCCCAAACCCACGCGACGACCCTGTAACAACCACCACCTTGCCCCACACCGGAAACCGCCGCCAGCTCCGCAGCACCAGCTCCGCCGCAGTCAGCACGCCCACAACCACCGCCACCCCCTTGCTCCACAGTTTGCCCATGCAGACTACGATGCGCCTCCCCCGCCGCCCTCTCGCCGACCGCAGTATCACGTGAAAACGGCGCCCCACGTCTCGCCTCTGGGACGTGGGTTCTCGTGAGCGGGAGCTCACGGATCCGTCTTCCCGCAACCGGGTTCTGTTGGAGCCCAGAGCCGCCCAACTTCCGAGAACGGCGTTTGTGGGGACTTACGCTTGGGCCTCGCGCTCGGTCACAATATAGGAAAACGATGTGCTGTAAAAGACGGAATGTAGCCAGTTCGCCGAGCGAAACGTGGAGCCTGCAATAGTATTCGGTGTATTCTACTCGCAGGAAATGGGGATTTAGATGGCCAAGAATGAAGTCTTTATCGAAAGGCGCGAGCAGGGAGACTATGCGGTAAGAAAACCAGGTTCGGAAAGAGCCAGTGCAGTACTTCCAACCCAGGAGGCGGCAATTAAGCGGGCTCGTGAGATGAACCCGGATTCAGCAGTTCACGTTGAGCGCATCCGTGACACTAATGTTGGCGGTAGGGACAAGTGGCGGAGGGTCTAAGAACCCGATGCGTCATCGGAGTATCCGAAAGAGCTTCTGTACTGCTCGCATCGCCCTGATTTGGGTTTTCGCATTTTGTGTAGCTGTGCCCGATGCCGGATTTCCTGGGTAACTGTTCTTGATCCGGGCAGCAGCCTTGTCGATCTCCGGGAACAGTGTGCTCTCATTGATGCCGATGTTGTCGAGCGCCTCGCGAATAGAGCTCTTCACATCTTGCGGAACAATAAACGGTGTTTTTTCAATCTGGTATGGAAAGAACATCGTTGTGGGCGGATCGATGCCGTAGATGATGAAGGCGCCGGACTGTGCAAGTATCCGTGGATTGCTCATTTTGGGGTGGACGTAATACGGCACAAACAGATCCACTGGATTCAGGATCGGCAGGAAGTATGATTTTTCAGCCCGGATGAATTGCAGAAGTCGTTTTATAACGTCGTTTTCATTGAAGAGTTCCACAGTGCGAGTTTCTGAACGATCCTCGGGTAGCGACACTTTCAATTGAAAAATCCTGGTCTTCTCCTCAGCGGTCATATTGGCCAAGTTGGAAATACAACTTACAGAGTCGCTGTCATAATACTTCTCAAGTTGCGGCGGAATCGCAAATGCTGTTACCAGGCCGTCACTCGGTTTGCTGTTAACGGGACCTGGGTCGGTTGCGAAGAAAAGCGCCACCATTGCATTCCGTGAAACATCGAGCAATCGAGTGGGCAGTCCGAAATGCTGCATCCGGACAAGCTTATCAAACATGGAGTCGTCCGATGCAAACTCATGCGGCTGCACTGAGATCAGCTTCCGAACTGCCCTTTTCTCATCTTCAAGAAGCCCTTTAAAATCAGGTCGGAATATACCTGCTACGTCTGGCCAAGAGGAATCCCGCTGGCCTCGATAACATTTCAGTTGGGTAGAACCTGAGAAGTATCGATCAAATGTTTCTATGAACTCAGTTAGCGATCGAAGCGGGACAGATGTTTTCGTGCGTCTCTTAAACATTCGACCCCTGAATGAACCCAACACAAGAGAGTATTGCAAAGCTGTCTAAACCTGCTTCGATACTAGATCGCAACGACAGGGTTTGCAATGCAAGAGCGGCAGCCCGCAGCCAGATGCAACATTGACCGGACGCCATTTGTGAGCCAAGCACCGCATAAGTAGCAGATGTCGCATTCTCGGGAGTGACCCTGCGCAAACCTGGCTTGTCCCGGCAGCTCAAGCATTGCCAACCTGCCTCCGCGAGCTTATCGTGCTCTTGCGACTTAAACTCCCTCGCGAAACGGAGCGCCGCCCACCCATGCCGATCCGGTCCTGCCATTCCGCCCTCCTCTTCGCGGCATCTTCTGCTCTCGCCCAAACCACCGCCGCGCCCCCCGACACGACCCTGGCTTCTACCCCGCCCATGGGCTGGAACAGTTGGAACCACTTCGCCGCCCGCGTCACCGATGCAGACGTGCGCGCCGCAGCCGACGCCTTGGTCTCAACCGGTATGCGCGACGCCGGTTACGTGTACGTCAACATCGACGACGCCTGGCAAGGCAAGCGCAACCGGCACGGCGTGCTCGAGCCCAACCCGAAGTTCCCCGACATGATAG
>CAXTVG010000298.1:0-3576 GCA_964247505.1 uncultured Acidobacteriaceae bacterium | reverse complement strand
AAGACCGCGAGCAGCGCGAGCAGATCGAAGCCCGCAACTCGCTCGACTCGATGGTTTACAACATCGAGAAAATGCTCCGCGACTCCGGCGACAAGGTCCAGGGCGCGGAGAAGTCCGAGGTCGAGTCGGCTCTCGAGTCCGCGAAAGCGGTTCTGGCCGGGTCTCCAAGCGCTGCCGAGCTCAAGAGCGAGCACGAAAAGCTCACGGGCGCCTCGCACAAGCTGGCGGAAGCCATGTACAAGGCAGCCCCGCAGGGCGGCGCACCGACCGACGGTGCCACCGCCAGCGCCGGCACAACCGAACAGCCCAAGCAAGACGAGGGCGTGATCGACGCCGAGTACGTCGACGTAGAACCCAAGGCCTGATCTGGGTAAGGAAAAGACACGGGTGCCCCACGTCTCGATTCTGAGACGTGGGTATTCCCGAGCGAAAGCTCACGACCTCTTTTCACAGCCGCAACAACCCTCCGCAACTTTTCAACCTGAGCGGAGTCTTATCAAGTACACAGACTAGCGGCCCATCAAGCCGGGAAGGTGAACAGAAATGACAGACACATTTTGGCAAGCAGAGCAGTTACGCGCAGGGCAGGTCTACAGCACCATGCTGTTCCCCTCCAAAAACGAAGCCGAAGTGTTCATGAAGCAAATGCAGCAACGCCAACCCGACATCTTCTGGCGTCTCCGCGCCGTAGCCGCGAACGCAATCTGGAACTGAGGTACTTCGGTGCGCATCGCACGGCGGAAAGCATAGTACGATGCGCAAGTGATCCGCAGCTTTCGTGACAAGGAAACCGAGGTCCTCTTTTATAGCGGAGAGAGTCGGCGATTCCAGACTGTGCAAAAGAAAGCTCGCGCTAAGTTGGGCCTTGTTCAAACTGCCGGATTTCTCACGGATTTGCGCAAGCCGCCCGGAAATAGGCTGGAGCAACTGAAGGGAAGCCGCGCGGGACAGCATAGTATCCGCATCAATGACCAGTACCGCATCTGCTTCGAATGGCGCGAGAATGCAGCCTGGAATGTCGAGATTGTCGATTACCACTGACGGAGAGTATGGATGAGCATCCTTCGCACAACTGAACGTATGTTTCCCCTGCACCCCGGCGAGTTGTTACGCGAGGAGTTCCTGGTCCCGCTGCGCCTTTCAAGCGAGCAGCTTGCAACCGGCTTACCTGTCCCGGCCTCGCGTGTGGAGGAAAGCATAGCGGAGCGCGGCGAGATCGATGCCGAACTCGCATTGCGACTTGCCCGCTACTTCGGCACGAGCGCGGATTTCTGGATGAGCATGCAGAGCACTTACGAACTCAGCAAGGTTGACGACAAAGTGGCAGCTGAAATACTTCGCATCGTACGTCCCGCGCCGGTCGACGAGATAACCGGCGAACTGATACCGCCACCGGAAAGTTCAAACAGCTATCCCAGCCATGCCTGAAGGCCACGAAATCCACCGCTTCGCCCTGCGCCAGGCCGCCGCCTTTGCAGGCAAAAAAGTCCGGGTCGACTCCCCCAACGGCGGTTTCCCGGACGCGGAGCTCCTCGACAACCGCAAGCTGCTCGAAATCAAAGCCCTCGGCAAGCACCTGGGTTACTGGTTCGGACGGGACACCACCCTCCACGTCCACCTCGGCCAGTACGGCGACTTTTGGGAAGGCCAGCAGCCCATGCCCGAGCCCAAAGGCGCACTCCGCTTCCGCATGTACACCAAGCGCGACTGGCTCGAACTCCGCGGCCCGACCGACTGCCGCATCTTTTCAGACGAAGAGTGGCGCGCTTTGGAGGCAAGAATAGGCCCCGACCCGCTGGTCGAAGGAGCCGATCCAAAACCGGCCTTCGCGCTCATGCAAGCCCGGAAAACGCCGATAGGGGTATTACTGATGGATCAAGCGGTCCTCAGCGGCATCGGCAACATCTACCGCGCGGAGCTGCTGTACCGCGCCCGCATCTGCCCCGACCGCCCCGGCAAGGACGTGTCCACGGCAGAGCTCAAAGCAATCTGGAAGGACGCCGTCACGCTGATGCGCGACGGCATGGAAGACCGCCGCATGGTGACCACTCGCCCGAAGGACCGCCCCCACCAGCGTGGCCCGGCATTGAAGGAAGAAGTGCATTACGTGTACCGGCGGCAGGGAAAGCCATGCCGGGTGTGCGATACAGAAATCGAGAGCAAGCCCATGGCAGGCCGCACCGTCTACTGGTGCCCCGTCTGCCAGAAAGACTAGAACGATGCCCGCAGGACCACAGCAAAAGGACTACTACGGCGCGCTCGGCGTCAAGAAAACCGCCACGCCCGACGAAATCCGCAAGGCTTTCCGCAAACTCGCGCGCAAGTACCACCCGGACGTCAACCCGAACGACAAGAAGGCCGAAGAAAAGTTCAAGGAAATCTCCGAAGCTAACGACATCCTGAGCGACGACAAAAAGCGCAAAGTCTACGACCAGCTCGGCTTCTACTCCGACCAGATCGACCCCGCCCAGGCCGAAGCAGCCGCGCGTGGCGGCTACGGCCCGGCTTACGGAGCCGGCTTCGGAGGCGCAGGCCGCGGCCGCCAGAGTCAAGGCCAGGAAGTTCCGTTCGACTTTTCCGGTTTCGACTTTTCCAACTTCGAGTCCACCGCGGGCCGCCGCCCCGCGAACACGGCAAACCCAGGCGCAGGCGGAGGCTGGCGCGACATCTTCTCCGGCATGTTCTCAGGCGCGCAGCGTCAAGCCGAGCCCGAGCCCGGCACCGACCTCGAATACCAAGTCCAGGTCGACTTCTGGACCGCCATCCGCGGCGGCCAAATGCGCATCGACATCAACCGCCTCGAAGTCTGCCCCACCTGCAAAGGCGGCGCCCACGCTGGCGGTGCCCACACCTGTCCTGAGTGCCACGGCACGGGCAAAGTCACGCAAATGCACGGCCAGATGAAGTTCGACGTGCAGTGCAAAACCTGCGGCGGTTCGGGCCGGGTTGAAAACGACTGCCCCACCTGCCACGGTGAAGGCCGCGTCCGCCGCGCGGAAACCATCGACTTCCGCACAAAGCCAGGCACCCGCGACGGGCAGCGCATCCGGCTGGCAGGGAAGGGAAATGCCGGCACCCTCGGCGCGCCCTCGGGCGACCTTTATCTCATCATCAAGGTCGAAACCAACCCGGTTTTCACCCGCCAGGGCGACGACATCACCCTCCGCGTCCCGGTCACCATGTCTGAAGCAGCGCTCGGCGCAAAAATTGAAGTCCCCACGATCGACGGCCGCGCCCAGCTCCGCATCCCCCCCGGCACCCAGGGCGGCCAGCGCCTCCGCATGCGCGAGCGCGGCGTCCCCTCCGCCTCGGTCGAAGGCAAACGCGGCGACCAGATCGTCACCATCGACATCACCATCCCCCAAGTCCGCGATGAGCGCTCGAAGGAGATCCTCCGCGAGTTCGCCAAACTTAATCCAGACGACCCGCGCGGAGGCATTTGGGAGAAAACAGAAAGCTAAGAACAAGACCCCCTGCGCGGGAGGCGGCCACTTCGTGGCGGGTTTTTGTTGAATCTGTACCGCAAACAGCCGTGGCCCTCCCGTTGGTCGGGCGCACAATCATGCAGTCAGGAAG
>CAXTVG010000297.1:0-3597 GCA_964247505.1 uncultured Acidobacteriaceae bacterium | reverse complement strand
GCCAGTCCAACAAAACTCGCAAGCGCAGCAAAGTGTATATGTGGATACCGCCTAGGGACACTCCGATTAAGCAGGCGAGTGCAACTCGCAGAAGCAAAGGTTTACTCCGGCGCAGCGGGAGCCGGTAGTTTTTTGTTTTGCTTTGGAAGAGCCCGATTGAACAGTCAAGAAGTATTTTTAGGCGTACTGCCGGGCGCGGTTCTGCCCCAGGTGCTTCGAGGCAACCAGCAGGTTCACGAGCGCGCAGGTGGAGAACAGCCGATGAGTGTTCTTCGCCAGGCCGCGACAGCGCACTTTTGTGAAGCTGAAGCGCAGCTTGAGCAGGGCAAAAACGTGCTCCACGCGTGAGCGGGTTTTGCTCTGCACCCGGTTGCGTTCGCGCTGCTCCGGGTAGCTGCGCAGTTTGCTCCGCCAGCGCCGACTGACCCGGTCCTCGGCTTCCGGCGCGCGGGCGCGGATGGTTTCCGTGTGGCCCTGGTAAGCCTGATCGCCCCATACGGCAGTTTCCGCGCCGTGCAAAAGCTCCGGCAGCATGCGGCTGTCGGCCACGTTGGCCGCGGTCGCGGCGATCGAGTGGATCAGCTTGGTATCCGAGTCGACCCCTGCGTGGGCCTTCATGCCGAAATACCACTGGTTGCCTTTGCGCGTCTGATGCATCTCCGGGTCGCGCGCCCCGGCCTTGTTCTTGGTCGAGGATGGGTCGTGCAGAATCGTTGCATCGACGATGGTGCCCGCGCCGAGCTTCAGGCCCTGCGCGGCCAGAGAGCGGTCCACCTCGGCCAAGATGCGCTCGCCCAGCCCGTGCCGTTCGAGCAGGTGCCGGAACTTACACACCGTGGTCTCTTCCGGCACGGGCTCGCGGCCCAGATCGATGGCAGCGAATGAACGCATCGCGAGCGAGTCGTAGAGGGCGTCTTCCACCGCCGGGTCCGACAGGTTGAACCGGGCCTGCAGAAAATAAATCCTCAGCATGCGCTCCAAGCCGACCGGCGGACGCCCGTGGCCCGGCTTCGGTTAATGTGGCTCGATCAGCGCGATCAACTCGGCCCACGGCACCACCCGTTCCATTTCGGCCAGAAACTCCGCCCGCCTCGTCTGCTTCGCGTACCGCTCAAACCCGCCCGCCACCGCCAAGGTCTGCTGCTTCGTCCTGCACCCCACGCCGCTAGCTTACCGCCGACGAGCCGGGTGCGGAGAGTTAATCAGAGTGTCCCTAGAGAGTTGGCAAGAGCGGCTCAGAAACTGCTTTACGAGCTACTCCGGTGTGGCGAGGAGCCGGTAAATTCCATTTTTCTGGTGTGGTGTTTTGATCCCGGAACCGACTGATGCAGATTTTAGGAAGTGGGAGCAGAAATTCGGGGGGCGCGCATTACACCATGGCCGTACGACTCAGAGAGTTGGCCGGGCAAAGCAGTGTACCGGCTCACGCAACTGGATTTTCCGGCGATTTCACTGGGGGCCGCGCCTTAAAATTCCACAAGCTGTTGCCGGAAACGGCGCGCACTTCCCTCTCACGACAAAACACCCGTTCGGACGCGTCCGGAATCCGGCTTGCGACGAAAACGGTGAGATTGCTTGGCGCGCGGCTTCGATTACGCTCGCGCTTGAACCGCAGCCGTTGCCGGCTGAGAAAGTCGCAGCGGCGTCGACCGGGTGGCCAGGCGTATGCGCATCAACCGCGCAAAAGAATCACTGTCGAACGCGCCTGCGGTAGGAGGAATTCGATCGGTTAAGGCTGCGCCTGCACCAGTACCGATTCGCCGGCGGCAAAACCTCGCCCGCAAAGTTCAAACCTTCAAAAACGCGTAGTGAGCCGGGAAGAGTTTGCCTTCGCGGTTCATGGAGGGGCGGGTTGCAGGGGCTGGACGGCAGTACAGGAGTGCACACGGGGCTGTTTGCCATGAGAGGAACGACGCGCTCGGAACCGTCCGGTTCTAGACTGCGTGTGGCTCTGTTGCCATCCTTAGGGTGAAGGGGTGTGAAGTGGGTTTGCTCTGGAGCTTCGCTGCCGAATTATGGCTGAAATCGGGTTGGTTCGCTTCGCGCGGGTGGCGCGCGAGGTCGCTGAGGCGGTTGTGTCACCGTACCGGACGAAGTTCAGCAAGCAGGCCTTTACCCAGCCGCAACTGTTGGCCGTGTTGTGCTTGATGCGCTATGAGGACTGGACCCTGCGCGAGGCCGAGGTGCGGCTAAGCGAGCACCGCGAGCTGCGGGAAGCGCTCGGTTTGCGTGCGGTGCCGGACTATACAACGCTGCACCGCTTCCTGAAACGGCTGAGCGAGGACGATTTAACCCGCGCCTTGAACGAGATCGCGCGACGCATGCCCGGGAGGGGGCGAAGTCCCGCCACGGTAGCGGTCGACGCGACCGGGCTGGCGCAAACTGCATCGAGCAGCTACTTTGTGCGCCGGATCGAGCACTTCGGCGGGCAGCCGCGAGCCTGGAAGCACTGGCTCAAGTGGCTCGCGGTGGTCGACGTGGACCGGCAGATCATCCTGGCCCAGAGCGCGCGTGAAGCGCCCTGGAACGATTGCGCGAACCTGCCCGCACTGGTCCGCGCGGCGCACGCCCACGGGCTGCGTGCCGGCCGATGCCGAATTCGATTCCGAGCGCAACCATGCCTTTTGCCGCGAGGAGCTGAAAGCCGACAGCGCGATCCCGGCCAAGCGCCGCTCCAGCAAGCCCGCTTCCGGTGTTCGCAGGGACATGCGCGGGAACTTTCCACGCGCGATCTATGGACGCCGTTCGCTGGTCGAAACTGTGTTTCCGCCGTCAAACGCAAGCTCTCCGCCCGCGCTCCCGGCCGCTCCATGCCTATGCAGGGCCGCCAAGCCTTGTTGCTCGGCTTGGCCTACAACCTATACCGCCTCCGAGCGCGCTACGCCAAGGCAGGATGTCAACAGAGCCACTGCGTGTCCACAAAAGCACGACTACGAGGCTTAACAGCGGTTTTCCTATCGGTAGGCGATTGCAATTGCAGCTGTGGGCTATCGCGAACGAGGACCCACGTTTTCGCGATTCCAGCGAGCAAAGAGCGCTCGCCGGGGAATCCCGGACGCGAGACGTGGGGCACCCGTGCTGGTCGTTCAAGGCGGGGTTGGGCCTGTGCGGCACCATGAGGGTCGCCTTAGCTCGCTGGCGGGCGCAAATATCCGGGGAGCGCGCGGGAGATGCGGGGTTGGGCGCCTTCCCGGCGGTTTTTCGTGACGCGGCATGGTGTGGTTTGCTGGAGGCATGGTGGATCGCGAAGAGTTGGAGCCGCTGCTGGTGATTGTGCTGGGAGCTACGGGGAGCGGGAAGACGGCGCTGGCGGTGGAGCTGGCGCGGCGGTTTGGAGGGGAGGTTTTGTCGTGCGACTCGGTGGCGGTGTACCGGGGGATGGATGTGGGGACGGCGAAGCCGACTGTTGAGGAGCGGGATGGGATTCCGCATCATTTGATCGATATGGGGAACCCGGATGAGGCGATGACGGCAGGGGATTGGGCGCGGGCGGCGCGCAGGGTGGCGCGGGAGGGGGCTGAGAGGGGGCGTTGGCCGGTGGTTTCCGGGGGGTCGGGGCTGTGCTTGCGGGCGTGGACGGAGGGGGTGGCCCCCTGG
>CAXTVG010000296.1:0-3604 GCA_964247505.1 uncultured Acidobacteriaceae bacterium | reverse complement strand
CCATTATCTGCCGCAGGTGCGCGCTTCCCCGCCCCGGCTGCAGCCGCTGCTGGGTCGCGCGTCCATACGCCAGCAGCCCGACTTTGTCGCCGGAAGAGAGCGCCAGCTGTGCCATGGCCAGCGCGGTCGAAGCGGCAAAGTCGAGCTTGGTGTACGGGCCCACCCGCGCCTGCAGCATGCGTCCCGCGTCCATGACGATCCATACCGGCTGGCTGCGCTCGGCCTGGTACTGCTTGGAAACGAGCGAGCCCCGCCGCGCTGCTGCCGTCCAGCACACATCGCGCAGGTCGTCGCCTTCCTGGTAGTCGCGCAGGCTTTCAAAGTCGCGGCCGAGTCCCCGCTGGCGGTGCCTGCGAAGCTGGAGCTCGACCTGGCGGCTGCGGGCCAGAAAGAGCGATTGCTCCTCACCCGGCGCGGTTCCCGGGTAGACGCGCACGGTCTGCGCGAGGTCCGCAACAGCCCACCGCTCCACCAGTGCAAGGGCGCTCCGGTAGCGGAGAAAGAGCTTGCCGGGGGAGTGGTCGCCGCGCTCGCGGGCAGAAAAGTGGTACCGCACCGTTGCCCACTCGTTCGGGAAAGCAGTGAGGCGCAGGGTTTCCGGAAACTCGACCAGCGCGGGCGGCAGATCGTCGACCAGCTCGCACGTGATTGCTGCTCGGCCGGACTGCCGCACGCGGAGCTCGATTTCGGTCGAGGCGCCCAGCATTGCAGCTGCGTGCCAAACTCGCTTCGCTTCGATGCACTCCGGCGCGGGCAGGCGCGCCCCGTCCACCACTGCAAGCGCGAGCACCAGCCCGTCCCACGCGAGCGCGATCCATACCAGCCCATGGGCGAAAAACGCCAGCAACAGCCACCCCATCCCAGCGAGCAACAAGAACAGAGCCCGCCGGGTGAGCCCCCAGCCGAGCCGGCCCTTGCTTGCGGCGCGATTCGCAGCGGGCCCCGGCGCAAGCGCGCCCGTCACGCCCGCGGCACCGGGACGGCAGCGAGCACGTCCGCGATGATGCGGTCGGCGTCGTAGCCTTCGAGCTCGGCCTCCGGTTTCAGCAGCACCCGGTGCCGCAAAACCGGCAGCGCCGCCTGCTTCACGTCATCGGGCAGCAAGTAGTCGCGCCCGTCCAGCGCCGCATACGCCTGGCTCACCAGCATCAGCGCGATCGCCGCCCGGGGGCTCGCGCCCATGGCCAATAGCGGCCACTCGCGGGTGCGCCGGGCTACCTGCGCCAGGTAGTCGAACAGCGCTGCCTCAATTGCGATAGCGCGCACCTCGGCCTGCGCGGCTTCGAGCAGACCGGGGCGTACCGGCTCGAGCTCGGGCTGCGCAGCCGCGGCATGATGCCGTTCAAGGATCGAGCGTTCGTCCTCGAGCGCCGGGTAACCCACGCGCATTTTCAGCAAAAACCGGTCCAGTTGCGCTTCCGGCAGTGGATAGGTCCCTTCGAAGTCGATCGGGTTCTGCGTCGCAAACACGGTAAAGCTCGCCGGCAGCTCGTGGCGCGTGCCGTCCAGCGTGACCTGGCGCTCTTCCATGCACTCCAGCAGCGCGGCCTGGGTGCGCGGGGGCATCCGGTTGACCTCATCGACCAGCATAAAGCTCGTAAACACGGGCCCCTTGTGCAGCGCGAACTCGCCCGTTGCCGGCCTAAAAATGTTGGTGCCCAGAATGTCCGCAGGCAGCAGGTCGGGCGTGGACTGCACGCGGTGAAACGCGAGCCCGAGCACCTCCCCCAGCAGCTTGACGGTGAGCGTTTTCGCGATGCCGGGAACGCCCTCAACCAGCGCGTGGCCGCCGCACAGCACGGCGATCAGGGCCTGGTCGATGAGTTCGCTTTGCCCGGCAATGATTTTGCCGAGCTCGCGGCGGCCGTGCGCCACGAGTTCCGCTGTTGCTTTCAGGGTGAGTTCCGCCTGCGTTTGCAATGCTGTTTCGTTCATGAGTCTCCGTTACGGGCTTGGGGGTGAGCGGTTATGGACTGCTCGTAGTCGTGGAGCGCGCGCACCAGCGCGAGCGCTCGGCTGGCCGGCATCGCCTCACCCCATCGCGCGGCTTCGCAACTCTTCAGCGTTTCGCGCAGGGCCGGGTTCTGCGCCGGAAAGCGGCTTCGCAGGGCGGACGCGACTCGATCCGCATCTGGAGCGCCGCGCACAGGCACGCGCCGGTCCATGCGCTCCAGAAATCCCCTGTAAGCGAGCGCAACCGCGGCGTTGGTCGCCCGCGCTTTCGCGTACAGCGCGCCCATGGCCGAAACAAACTCAACCGGGGCCGCGCGGGACGGGATCGGGTCAGGGCGCAGCGGCCCGCTGCGGCGGCCGAAGCTGAGCAGCAGAAGCATCCCGACCAGCATCAGCTGCCACCAAAGGAGGTGCACCGGCGTGCCCTGCGCGTAGCTCCACAACGAGGGCGCTTCCTCGGCTGGCGCTTCATCCCACACCACTCTCCCTTGCGCGGGCGGCCCCACGCTTGCGAGCAGCAGCTCCAGATTATTCGCGTGCGCGATCGCCGCGTTTTCCAGCGGCAGCGGCGACGCCCACCAGACCGCCTGGCCGCGCCCGGATGGGTAGCGCACCACCGAGGCCAGCCCTTCACAGCGGTGCGTCACGTAGCTTTGCGGTCCGGTCCAGGCGGCCGCAGTGGTTTGCTCCACCTGGCGCGCCGGGGTGAGCGGAGCGGTCGCGTTGGCTTTGCAGGTATGAATGGGCCCGTGACTGCCCGGCGCGGCACTTCCTCCCGGCAGCATTGCCGCTCCGCCCTCTCCGGTCGCGAGCACGCGCCCCCCGGCCGCCAGAGTAGCCCGCACCGCGCGCCGGTTTGCTTCGGTGCTCGCTGGCTCGGGCAGGATCAGCACCGTGTGCGCGTCGGCGGTGAACTCGCTCATGGGCCGGGTCCAGCGTTCCACGCGATAGCCGCTTTCGCCGAGCAGCAGATAGGCCGCCTTAGCCCCGTGCGTTTCCGTGCTGTAGCTCGAGGGTGTGTCGTCGTCTTCGCGCGGAGACCACACCGCAAGAACGGCGACCAGGCAGAACACCAGCAAAAGGCAGCCGCCTACCAGCGCCCGGTCGCGCGTCACCTCGGCCCCTTCTGGGCAAACCAGGCAAGCGCTGCCTCGAAGTCGCGCGCCTCGGCTGTGCGCCGTCCATACCAAAACTGCTCGAAGCTGCGCGTCAAAAGCGCGAACTCTCCCCTGCTTTCCTCAGGCAAAAGGCACAGGAATTCGCGCGGGGTGCGGGCGCTGTCCCCCCTCCAGCGACCCTGGGCTTCCAATCGCGCGCGGGCGGCCCAGTAGAGCGCGCCGATTGCGCCGCGCCACTCGCCTCGGTCGCCGAGGCGCAGCGCTTCCGCCTGCAACTCATCCCAATCGCGCGTTCGGCCCACTGGGGCAGCTGCCGGTTCTCGCGTGTGGAGCGCTGCCTGCCGACGCCATTGCCGCCGGAACCACACTAACAGCGCGCCCACACCAGCCGCCGCGATGAGGCCCCAAACCACGCGCGGGAGCCACTCCGAGCGGCCGCCCGCTCCAGCAGCCCTGCCGAAGGCAAGCCAAAGCCAAGCAAGGATCCGGTTCCACAACAAAGCCAGCAGCCCCGGCTCGTGTACGTGCACAAA
>CAXTVG010000295.1:3336-3628 GCA_964247505.1 uncultured Acidobacteriaceae bacterium | reverse complement strand
GCGAGGTGGAGGAAGTTGGCAAAGTCGTAGGCGGCGGGGCCGAGGTCGCCGATGCCGCCGAGCGAAGGAAGAGAGCTGATGTGCAGCAGGAGGCCGGAGGAGCGATCAAAAGGCATTCTTAGGGTTCCATTCGACGGGAAAGAGGAAGCCCGCCGTTTGGGAAGATTCCCTTTCCGGCGGGCTCGTTGCTTTTGGGGGTGGATGACTCTGACGCAGCAAGGAGAAACTATATTATGCTGTAGCTTAAGACGCACCACGTCTCAAACTCGAGAAGTGGGGCACCCGGAATTGT
>CAXTVG010000295.1:0-3326 GCA_964247505.1 uncultured Acidobacteriaceae bacterium | reverse complement strand
CTCCGACAGTGTGCGACTGAAAGCAGTCTTGAGCTTGCGCTTAACAGAACCCACGTCTCAGCGGCGAGACGTAGGGCACCCGCGTTTTGGCGAACGGCTTAGCTGCCGGATTGACCTGGGATCGTCGGCATGGCCTGCGCCTGCTTGCTGACGGCAACGCGGCCTTGCTTCTCGTACTGTTCGGTCAGGTTCGAGACGAACACGGCAAATGCTTCTTCCCGGTTCTGATCGAGCAGCGCTTCCTTAGCTTGCGGCAGGTGCTGGGCTACGTCCTGAGCGGGCGGCTGCTGCACCTCGTCGAGCTTCGCGACCACGCCGGTGGTGGTGCCGCGGATGGGTCCGCTAATCTGACCGGGTTTAAGCGTGAACAGCTGGGGAGCGGTGGTCGCGAGCGCGCCGATTTCAGGTACCTGCGCGGTGCGGCCCACCAGGTCGCTGGTTTTTATGGTCGCGCCCATCTCCTGCGCGGCCTTGGCCAGATCATTTTCCGCATGAGCCTTGTCGGCGAGCTGCGTGGTCTTTTGCTCCAGCAGCACGGGAACCTGCTGGGCGCGGTAGTCGCTCAGGATGTGGTCCTTGTAGCTCGCGAAGTCGGGCGCGTGGGCCGCGCGCACGTCCTCGACCTGGAACACAGCAAAACCGTCGCCGGTGTTGGCGGTTTGCGGGGGCGCGCCCTTATTTGCGCCAAACGCGGCTGCCAGCAGCTTCGACGAGTCCGCGACGCCGGGCACCACCGAGTCCTGCTGCGCGATATAGTCCGTGGTTTCGAGCTTGAGGTGGTGGGCTGCCGCGGTCGCCTGCAGGCCGGTTTTTTTGGCTTCCGCTGCGAGCTGCGTTGCAAACCCCTGCTGCGCCGCCTGCTCTTTCTGCTGCGTGAGCCCGGCCAGGATCTCCGGCTTTACCTCGTCAAAAGGCCGTGTGTGCGCGGTTTGCTTTGCCTCGCTCTGGATGATGTGGTACCCGAACTGACTCTTGACCAGGCCGGAAGTTTGGCCGGGCTCGAGCGCGAAAGCGGCCTGCTCAAACGGCGGAACGGTTGTGCCCTTTTTGATAAAGCCCAGCTCGCCGCCATTGGCTTTAGAGCCGGGGTCGTCGGAGTACTTCTTTGCAAGCTCGGCGAAGTTCCCGCCTTTGTGCAGCTGGTCGAGAACGTCCTGCGCTTTGGCCTTTGCCGCGGCATCGTCAGCCGGCGAGGCGGCCTTGATCAGGATATGGCGAACCCTGACCTGCTCGTCCACTTTGTAGTCGGACTGGTGGGCGTTGTAGTAGGCCTGCTCCTCCTGCCCGGTTACCGCGGGAACACCGCCGGGCAGGTTTTCGGAGGAAAATACCAGGTACTGGAGTTTGCGAGCCTCCGGAACCGCAGTCGCGTACAACGCGTTGTGCGACTTAAAGAAACTCTGCAGCTCCGCGTCCGAAGGATTGATGCTTTTGGCAATCGCGTCCGCGCTCAAAACCGCGTAGGTGAACCTAATCTTGGTCTGCTGCTCGAGGTAGTTCGCTTTCACCTCGGCGTCGGAAACCGCCACTGGGCCAGTGATCAGGTCGCGCAGCCGCGCTTCCTCAAGTTCCTTCTTGATCTCTCCTTCGAACTTCTCGGTCGAGATCCCGAAGTTGTCCTGGATCAGCTCGCGATAGCGCTGCTCGCCGATGTACTGCCCGTTCGGGAACAGGGCCGCGCCGATAGGGCCGGAGTGGAGGAACTTGCGAACCGCCTCATCGCTCACCTGCAGACCGAGCCGGTTGGCCTCATTGATCATGACCGCCTGCTGGATCAGCGCCTTGCCCGCCTGGGGCATCACAAACGGCAGCGCCGCCGCGGGCCAGCCCTGGCGCTGGAGCATGCGCTGCGCGGTCGCCTGTACGTCCTGGGTTGTGATCTCAGTCGAGCCGCCGAAAACACGGGTAAACGGGTTACCGCCGCGAATTGTCGCGTAAGTCGAGGGGCTCTCGGTTGCGGACTGGAAAATGCCCGGCACCAGCGTGATGACCATGGTGACGCAGGCTATGGCAATGATGACAAAAAAGAGCGTTTTGAGGGCGGGGCTGTCTTTTTGGAGGAAACGAATCATGTGTTGAAAAGGACCTTTTCTAAGCCCTTTTAGTATACGGGCCTACGCAGGCTGAAGCGTGAGCTCGGTGATCTCGGACGGGCAGCGGAAACGAAACGGCAGGCCGACTGAGCCGATGCCGCGGTTGACGTAGAGCTGCGTCCGGCCCATCTGGAAATGGCCTTCCACGTAGCGCTTGCCAAGCGGCGGCAGGATCAGCGGCGGCAGGAACGGCAAGCGCACCTGTCCGCCGTGGGTGTGGCCGGAAAGCATCAGGTCCACCTGATTGGTGCGTGCGACCGCGGGCAGGATGTCCGGCTCGTGCGCCATAAAAATGACCGGCTCGCCGTCTTTCGCGGCATGTTTGGGCAGGGTGGCGTCGATATCGGCCTCCCAGCTCAGCGCGTCCATGAGGCCCGCGATCCAGATGCGCGCGCCCCCGCGCTCCAGAGGAAAGTTGGCGTTGTGGAGGATCGGAATCCCAACCGCGCCCAGGTCTTCCCGCACCATGTCGCCATTGACCATCCAGTCATGATTGCCCAACACACCGTAACGGAGAGGGCACTCGAGCTTGCTCAAGATCTGGGCGATCATGGGAATATACTTTTCCGCGGCACGCTTGTGGATCGGGCCCATGCAGATGAAGTCGCCGGTGAGCAGGACCATATCCGGCCGTAGCCGGTTCACCTCGTGGACGGTGCGCTCGATAAACCAAGGTTCGGTGTACTCGGCCAGGTGAAAATCGGAAATCTGCACAATGCGGAAGCCGGCAAACGCCTCAGGAAGACGGGTGATCCGGATGGTTTGCCGCTGGAAATCCAGCTGGTGCCGCCCGTGCTCGCCCGCATACAAGGCCAGGCCTACCACGGCGCTCCCGGCCGCTCCGAGGAATGCGCGGCGGGTGAGCAAGGAAGGCGTTGCCGCCACGGGCGCTTCCGTCATAACAGGAGCCATGGCCCTATGATACCGGCGGCGCGCCCGGCGGCGAGATGCCTTTAGTACCGGGCGCGCGACAAGCGTCTCTAGTAGCGCCGGTAGTAGCCGTAGGGATAGCCGTACGCGTAATAGGGATACGGGCGCACGACGACGGGGTATGGGTACGGGGCAGCAACATAAGCTGGGCGCTGCCGAAGCGCAGGCTGCTGCGGCACCGAGGCGGCCAGGCGAGCGGCCTCTTCGTAGCGCACCGGCTGCACCGTGAGCGGGCCCGTCAGATGGAACTCAAGCAGCGCCTCAGGCGGCAGCGTGAGCCGCGGCCCGTGTGTGGCACCCGAA
>CAXTVG010000294.1:0-3629 GCA_964247505.1 uncultured Acidobacteriaceae bacterium | reverse complement strand
TCATTTTATGGTGGGCGCAGCAGGATTCGAACCTACGACTTCCACCGTGTGAAGGACTAAACGGCCCTTTTTCGTAGACCTTCTAGTACGGCAAAAAACCTCGTTAGACTCAATGTTTACAAGGGTAAACCTCGATTCCCCTAAAAACCGTGTCCAACAGAATCTAGTGGCGTACGGCAGCGTCTTTGCCGTACGCTTGCCGTACGTTTATGAAAACCGTTAAGCCTTCTCCCGTTTCCGCCGGTGTCCCGCAATCGCAAAAGTCACAACTCGCCAGCGCGCCCTCTGTAACGTACCGAAGCGGCCGCGCGAAGCTGCCCGCGCGCCGCGAACCGTATTGGCACCTCATCGCTCCGGGGCAGCACCTCGGCTATCGGAAGGGCAAGCGCGGCGGGACGTGGATAGCTAAGTTCTATCGGCCCGGCAAGGGGAGAGTGATCGAATCCCTCGGGCAGGCGGACGATACGGCCGAAGCTGATGGGCAGCAGGTGCTCTCCTTCAAGCAAGCTGGCGGTGCAGCCCGCGAGTTCGCCGCTGCCGCCTCGCGGGCTGACCATGCCGGAGTACGCCTCGGCAGATACACCGTGGAGGACGCGGCAAAGGACTGGCTCGCAACGTTTGCGGGCAGCGCAAACTCCAAAGCGACTTCGGAGAGGAACACCCGCCAATACATCCTCCCCGCCCTCGGCAGCGTTCCCGTGGAGAAGCTGACGCGCCAGCAGGTGCAATCCTGGCTGTTCGCCACGGCCGCGACGCCCACCATGCGGAGCCAGAGCGCGACGGGCCGCAAGCCCTGTGACATGAATGACCCCGAAACGCAGCGGAGGCGGAAGGAGTCGGCAAACCGCGTCTTTAACGATCTCAAGGCGATGCTCACCCTCGCCTACCGCAACCAGCATTGCTCTTCCAAGGCCGCGTGGGAGACGGTGGACCGCATCCCCAACGTGTCCAAGGTGCGGAGAGCCACGCTCGACATAGAGGAGGCCCTGCGGGTCATGGACGCCTGCGAGCCGGACTTCCGGCGCATGGTGTTTGCGGCGCTCGCCACCGGCTGCCGGTGGGGCGAACTGTGCGATCTGCGGGTGGAAAACTTCTACCTTCGCGCTGGCAGGCTAGATGTCTGGCAGAAAAAGCCGAAAAAATGGAAGCACGTCGGACTTACGGAGGAGGAGCTGGCCTTCTTTGCGGAGAACACTGCGGGCAAGCCGCAAGCCGCGCTGATTTTTGTGCGGGCGGACGGCAGCCCTTGGGGCAAGAGCGACCAGCAGGACCGCATGGATGAAGTTATAGCCGCCGCGAACACCAGAGAGCGCGTCACCTTCCACGGCTTGCGCCACACCGTAGGGCGCTGGCTGGCGGAGAAGAACCTGCCCATGGGCATCATTGCCAAGCACCTCGGACACGCCAATAGCCGGGTTACAGAGGAGTTTTACGCTCACTACTCGGACTCGCACGTGCATGACGCCATCCGCGCCAGCAAGCCCTCCCTGAGCCCGGTGGAGCGCGCGAAAAGGAGCGGCCTCCGGCTGGTGTCGGCATGATCTGCGAGCGCGGCGGCCCCAAGACGGGCGCGCACTCGGGGCGGCCGCCCCAAGGTGACAGGTGCCAAAAGTGCCAAAACTCCCGCTTGCGGAACTGCGGAATAAGCGAAATAGCGGAATAAGCACCGGCGCGGAGTCTCGGAACAGGGTGACTTTTCCTTTACACATCGCGCCGCTTAGGGTGTCGCAATGTGTCTAGTTTCCGGGCTGGGGGGGGTGCGCGTGGAGCCGCGCGCGAGATAGCAGCAGGCCTTTGGCGAAAGCCCGAGGGCAGGATGTGAACCGAAGGAGAGGATGCGTTTATGCCCCAAGGGGAACTGATTCTTTACACCACAGAGGACGGGGCCGTGACCATACAGCTTCGGACCTCTGAAGGCACCGTTTGGCTGTCTCAGGCGGAGATGGCCGAACTCTTCCAGACCACGCCCCAGAACGTGACGCAGCATATCCGGGCGATCTACGCCGAAGGAGAACTGAGCCGCGAAGCAACCTGTAAGGAATCCTTACAAGTTCAGCAGGAGGGCCGCCGACGCGTGGAGCGAAGCGTTGCTCAGTACCGGCTGGAGATGGTGCTGGCCGTGGGCTACCGGGTTCGCTCGCCTCGCGGAACACAGTTCCGGCGCTGGGCCACCTCTACGCTCCGCGAGTACCTGGTGAAGGGCTTCGCCATGAACGACGAACGCCTGAAAGACCCCGCATGGGACTACTTCGATGAGCTCCTGGAGCGCATCCGCGACATCCGCGCATCGGAGGCGCGCTTCTACCAAAAGCTCCGCGACATCCTGGCCTTGAGCGATGATTACGACCCGCAAACGCGGGCCGCACAGGACTTCTACGCGACCGTGCAGAACAGGATGCTCTTCGCCGTGGCCGGAGGCACCGCGGCGGAGTTGATTGCGGCGCGGGCGGACCCCGAGCGGCCGAACATGGGGCTTACGACGTGGAAGGGCGCGCGGGTGCGGAAAGCGGACGTGGCGACGGCAAAGAACTACCTCGGCGAGACCGAAATACGGGAGCTGCACCTGATCGTCCCCATGTTTCTCGACACCGCGGAGCTCCGCGCCACGCGGCGGCAGACCTTGAAGCTGCGTGAATGGCAGGGCGTCTTGGATACATTCCTACGCTCGAACGAGCTCCCGCTGCTGCGGAACGCGGGAGGCATCTCGGCAGAACAGGCGAAGGAGCTGGCGGAGGAGAGGTACGCCCAATTTGACCTGAGAAGAAAAGTCGCGGAGCGCTCGGAAAGCGCGGACGATCTTACGGAGCTCGAGCGCATCGCGGAAGCCACAAAAAAACGCGACGCGAAGGCGGCCCTCAAAGCACGGAAGCAGGCACGGTAGAACGAAGCAAGAGCGCACCAGATGCGCGCCAGCGCCGCTATTCCCCCATGGCCTTGCGGAGCGCCCTGTCCATCTCCGTTTGCCAGCCCTTCCCCTTAGCTTTGAAGTGCTCCACCACATCCTGCGAGAGCCGGATGGAGATGAGCTTCTTTGTGGGGGCTTTTTGCAGCCCTCGGGTGACCGTGGCCTGCGAGAGCCACGCTTCCGTGGCTGCTTCATCGTTCGGGTCGTAGGGGCCGTCCTCGGGGTCGTAGGGGATAGGCGCGTCCTCTGCGATGTTCCGCCGCACCCGCTCCCAGTCAGTCTTGCTTTCGATTGGCATAAGCCCTCCGCTCCTTTCGTGATGCGGGCCGGAAGGAGATGCACCGCACGTCCTCTCCGCGCTCCACGTACACCAGCGCCAGAAAACCTCCCGCCGCCGCCACCAGCGCCACGGCCGTCTCTCGCGCTTCTCCGCCCCGTGGCGATGCAAATGTCGCCCTGCTTGGGTTCTCGTACACCAAACCCGCATCCGCGAAGTCCAGCCCGTGCTTCTCAAGGTTGGCCGCCCGCTTCGCCTCATCCCATGTGTACACACTCAGATTGTCAATACGGGAAGGGTTGGGTGCAAGGGGGCCGATGCAGTGCCCGTCTACTGCGAAGCGCAAAATTGCCAATCAGGCCACCACTGGTGCGCGCGGAGCGTCACTGCACCTCAAAGGCGCTCCACGGGTCATCCGTCTTGGGCTTGGGCGGCCCGGCCTGCACT
>CAXTVG010000293.1:0-3640 GCA_964247505.1 uncultured Acidobacteriaceae bacterium | reverse complement strand
GTTGTAGCGCGCGTAGCCCGAGTCCTTGTCTGTGAATCGCTGGTCGACCCGCACCGTGCCGGAGTTCTCGCTGTCGGGACTGGGCACCACGGTCGTGAGCGTATAGGCATTCGGATCTCCCGCGGCCGGCGCCTGACCTTGGGGAAAAGCAGTGACCAGCGCCGCGAGCTCCGGGTGCGCCGCCAGCACCCGGGTCCGGAAGGCCGGGCTCGGCACGAATCCCGTGGCGGGCACACCGCCCAGATTTTGCCGGAAACCCTCATAATTGACGAAGAAAAAGGTGCGGTCCTTGACGATCGACCCCCCGAGGCTTCCGCCGAACTGGTTCAGCTGGAAGATCGGTGCCTTGACCGGAGCGGTTGTTTTTATCGGCGAGCGCGCGTCGAAATAGCTGTTGCGCAGGTAATCAAAAACGCTGCCGTGGAACGCGTTGGTGCCGGTCTTTGAGATCAGGCTGACCTGCGCCCCGGAGGAACCGCCGGTGTCGGCCGTGTAGCCCGCCGTGTCCACCTTAAACTCCGCAACCGCCTCGGTCGAGAACTGCAGCCGCAGCCCGGATTTTAAAGCCTCGCGCAGCACGCCGCTTGCGTCCACACCGTCAAATCGGTAGTTGTTGTCGTCAATCCCCTGCCCGGCAAACCGGATCGAGGCTTGCGTGCCCGAACCGCTGTCGACCGCGCCGGGCGCAAGCACTTCGAGGTTTGCAATGTTGCGCCCGTTCAACGGCAGCCGGCGCACCTGCACCGACTGAATCGTGCCGCTCAGGGTCGCGTTGCTCTTTTCCAGCTGCGCGCCTTCCTTGTCCGCTTCGACGGAGACCGTCTGGCTGATTGAGCCGGGCTGCATGCGCTGGTTCAGTGTGCGGACGTCGCCCGCGTGCAGGTCGATGTCGGCGACGCGCGTGTCTGCAAAGCCGGAACGGGTGAAAACGATAAAAAACCTGCCCACGGGGAGCGACGAAACCACGAACTGGCCGCTGCCGTTGGTGTTCACATCCCGCGTGGCATTGGTGCCTTCTTGTGTGACCGTTACGGCGGCGCCGGCGATGGCGGCGCCGCTTGGGTCGAGTACGGTTCCGTTGATTTCAGCGCGGTCGATTTGAGCGTGTACGCCGGCGCTGGCTGAGGCGGCCAGCAGCACAAGGGGGAGCGGGTGCGGCTTTCGCATGGCTGAAGTGCGGAGCGCGTCCTTTCACACGCGACAACTTCGCTCCGTCTGCCGTTGATTAAAGCTGCCGAAGATTACAAACGGCTCACAGAGCGCCCACACCACCGGACTTTTCACCAAACTCTAATACCGTCGATTCGGTCCCGCTTCGGAACCTGCTGTGCGAGGTCCCCGCGAATGACGTGAATCGCAGGAGGTAAACCACCAGCACCTGGAGCCGTTTACTCGCGCGGTTCAAGAGTTCGCCGCTACATCCTTCACAGGCGGTCGACGAGGTGCCATGCCAAAGTGTGTCACAAACGAAGGTTTTCAGGACAGCGTGGGAGGAGATCGAAAACGGCCTCATTCGCTGCTCAGGAGTGTCTCACAAACTGTCCGAAAATCTGTGTCCCATATACCTACACTCACAGTAGAATGCGGGACATGCGCATCGGATACGCTCGCGTCTCGACCGACGACCAGACCCTCGACCTGCAGCGCGATGCACTCACGCGAGCGAAATGCCGCGAAGTCTACGAGGAACAGGCGACCGGGAAGAACACGAACCGGCCGCAACTGGAAGCCTGCCTGAAGAGCCTGCGCGAAGGCGATACGCTCGTCGTCTGGAGACTGGACCGGCTGGGCCGGAACCTCGCCGATCTCGTCCGGCTCATCGCCGAGCTCGAACAGCGCAAAATCCAGTTCGCATCGCTGACGGAAAAGATCGAGACCGGCTCGCCGGCCGGCTCGTCTTCCACGTCTTCGCCGCCCTGGCCGAGTTCGAGCGTAACCTGATTCGCGAAAGAACCGTCGCCGGCCTCAAGGCCGCACGGGCCCGCGGCCGCAACGGAGGACGTCCGCCCAAACTCTCCCCAAAGGAGATCAAGACGATCCGCGCCATGCTCAAAACCGCCGACATCCCGGTCTCCGAAATCGCCGCCCGCTTCGGCATCGCCCGCTCTACCCTCTATCGCACCGTCCTCAAGCCTGCCGCCTAAGCCCGGAACTGCCCACAACGGCCTCTATCAGCCCTTAACGTACGTAATATTCCGTTTCTTGAAGTGTCCCTTCAGGCCTTCCCACATCGACAGATAGCCGGACAGTTCACCGATATTGCCGATGCGGTCCGTCAAATGCTCATAAAGGCTACGGCTCGGAACGATCAGGACGCCGACCTGGATGATGCCAGCACCAAGCGCGAGGGCCAGCTTGTTCATGCTGCGATGCGAGGAGGAGATATTGCCCGTTTCCCATTCGATTGCGATTTGCATTCCGTTATCGCCTTTGATCACAAGGTCAAAGCCGCCGAAGTCTGACGTAATCGGCTCGCAGTATTTTCAAGTGAGGAATAGAGCCGGATCGGGGGCTGTTGACGGTTGCGCGCCAGGTCAACAACGCCTTCGGCCTTCCATCCTTCTACGTTCTGTATGTGATCGAGGAAGCGAGTACGGAGATAGCCGACGCCATTGCGCAGCGATTGCTTATTCTGCAGCATGACTTTTTTCCGGAGCTTCAACTTGCCCGATCCGAGTGGATTATCAATGCTCTGGATTGAACGGACATAGCTTTCGTGCAGGCTTTTCCAGTCCTCGGAGCTGATGACGTCGCCTTGATCAAAGAGAACCAACGTGCGCAGCCACTTCATGCGCGCACGTCCGGTATGCCTTTTGTGAGGGTCGCGACATCGCAGTCAAGAGCTTTGCAGAGCTGGCAAAGAACGGTGAAGGTCAAATTGCGAATGCCGCGTTCAACGCCGCCGACGTAAGAGCGGTCAATCTTGGCCCGGTCGGCAAGCTCTTCCTGGGTCCATCCCAGAGAAGCGCGTCGCTCTCGCACACGCTCGCCTAGCAATTTTAGGGCAGACTCATTCACCTACGCCAAGAATCGCGCAAACAATGACTATGAGTCTACAGATGATGATACCCATTTAAGACGATATGGGCGGGGGTGCCCAGGACGCCATCCCAGCCAATGTATGATCCGTCGCCTGATTGCAAGCCAAATCTGCAAGCCGTCTGCCACGAAATAGCAAGCGGTTACAGGTACTTGTAGCGGCTTGCAAACATCCAGGGCAGAACCTGCAAACAGCGCCACTCCGGGCCAGGATCAAGGGACAACAGGAACGGGCTCCGGCTCGAATTAAGTGGACAACAGGCCAAGATTTTGGGACAACAGCCCGACGGCGGCCGCGGTCCAGCCAGCATTGTGGGACAACAGGAGAGGTTCACAGCGGGATGCCGATCCGGTCGAAAATGGGCTATTCAGCCGTGGCAGCACGAGATCACACATCCATACTCAGTTGGCCCGTCACGGGATAACCCAAGCCACGGATCTCTCGTAGACAGAGGACGAAAGGCCGTCCGCGTGGACATCGCCTTTCCGAGGCATTGCCGGTTGTTACCGCGGACGCCCTTACACGCTGCTATACGATTTCTCGTGGACGCCCGCTCACCCCTGCTCTATCGCGACGCGCCTACCGACGGTCTGCGGTACC
>CAXTVG010000292.1:0-3642 GCA_964247505.1 uncultured Acidobacteriaceae bacterium | reverse complement strand
TGATCCCCGCCGATACCACCACATTCGTATCCAGCACGACCAGCCTCACCCGGCTTTGCGCCGTCCGCGCTCCACACGGACCTCCTCGATCTCCCGATCGATCTCTTCGTCACTGACCGGTACACCGGCTGCCTCCACCAGCTTCCAGTTCTGGCGCAAACTGGCCTTCGACATCGCCCGCCGCAGCTCCCGGTCCTCCACCACCACATCCCCCAGCACCGGCACCAGAAAATATGCCGGCCCCTTCTGTCCTGCCAGCAGCACCGTCTCCCCTCCCGGCACCGCGCCCAGGGCTTTCGATCCATAAACCCGGAACTCTCGCAGCGAAACCTGTCTCATCCCCCACCTCACCTACATACTGTTGCCCTTTTGACTACAAATCACAAGCCACCCCAAACGGCTCACCACATTTTCGCGCAATGAGCCCGTTTTGATTACCGATGGACCGCTCACGCTCTGTATGGAACGCCTTTCCCGCCCCAAAATGGGTCATACTGGGGTGCATGACGCCCGCGGACCAGCTCCCCCCGTTCAAGCTCACGCCCTTCTTCCAAACCCGCATCTGGGGCTTTGACGATCTGCGCCCCTGGTTTGACCGCGACGCCGGGGGCGGCGAGCCCATCGGCGAGGTCTGGCTCACCGGCGCGAAGTGCTCGGTTGCCACCGGCCCGCTCGCCGGAGCCAATTTCGCGGCGGCCGTCAAGCAGCACGCGCAGGCCATCCTCGGCGCGTCCTTCGCCTCCGAAGGCGAATACCCGCTGCTCATCAAAGTCCTGTTCCCCCGCGAAAAACTCAGCGTCCAGGTCCACCCCGATGACGCCCTCGCCCAGCAAAAAGGCGAGCCCCGCGGCAAAACCGAGTGCTGGTACGCGCTTGAAGCTAAACCGGACGCCAAAGTCGCGCTCGGCTTCCAGCCCGGCGTCACCCCCGAAGCCGTCCGCGCCGCCGTTCAAGACAACTCCATGGAAAACCTCCTCGCCTGGCTGCCAATCTCCACCGGCGACATGGTCTACGTCGACGCCGGCACCGTCCACGCCATCTGGCCTGGCTCCGTTATCCTCGAAACCCAGCAAACCTCCGATACCACCTACCGCCTCTACGACTACGGCCGCCCCCGCGAGCTCCACGTCGACGCCTCGCTTGAAGCCTTGCGCGTCCAAACCGGCGCCGGCAAAATTGAGCGCAAACCTGGTCTGCGCGGAGAAACGGTCGTCGTCGACGAGCAATATTTCCGCGTTGAACGCTGGGACTCCGATGCCGCCGGCCTGAGCGCGGCGGCTCAGGAAGAAGGCGGCCCGCAGCTTTTCTTCGTCGCCGGCGGTACCCTGCGCATCGAGGGCTCCGGCTTCGAACCCTTCACCCTCAGCCGCTGCGAACTCGCCGTCATCCCGGCCAACACCCCCTCGTGGGAGGCCCGCGGCGAAGCCGAGGTCATGCGCATCCTTCCGCGCGGCGGCCCTTCTACGGCAGCCACCACGCTTGAAAGCGCCCTGGCCTAAACAAATTTCCGGCAGTGCCGATAAAAGAAAGCGGAGACACAAATGGCATACGAACCGGAATTCCGGCCCATCATCCTTGCCGGCGGCAGCGGCACCCGCTTTTGGCCCCGCAGCCGCAAGGCCCGAGCCAAGCAGGTCCTCGCTCTCGACGGCGAACGCTCCATGATCCAGCGCACCGTCGACCGGCTGGCACCCTTAAGCGCCCATAAAGATGTCTGGGTCATCACCAATGACCTCCTTTCGCCCGAAATCTGCGGCCAGCTCGATGCCGTGCCGCAGAGCCAGGTCGTCTGCGAACCCGCTGCCCGGAACACCGCTCCCGCCGCCGGCCTCGCTGCTTTGCTGGTCGAGCGCCAAAACCCCGACGCGGTCCTCGGCATGTTCCCCGCCGACCACGTCATCGCCGACGAGTCCGCCTTCGTCGAGGTCATCCGCCGCGCCATCGCCATCGCCGCCCCCGGCGAAAATATGGTCGGCTTGGGAATCCAGCCCACCCGCCCGGAAACCGGCTACGGCTATATCGAAACCGGCGACCGCATGCCCGCAGGCGAGCTCCGCGTCCGCCGCTTTACCGAAAAACCGAACGGCGAGCGCGCCGAAGCTTTCGTGGCAGCAGGGAACTACTGGTGGAACTCCGGCATCTTCATCTGGACCGCCCGCACCCTCGCCAACGCCGTGCGCCAGCACCTCCCGGAAACCGCGCCCATGCTCGAAGCCATCGCCCGCGCCCACGGCACGCCCGAGTTCGAGCAAGTCTTCGCCGAGCTCTACCCCAAGTGCGAAAACATCAGCGTCGACTACGCCATCCTCGAGCCCCGCTCCGCTCAGGGCGAGCACCAATCCAATCTCTTCTGCCTCCAGGCCAGCTTCGGCTGGAACGACCTCGGGTCCTGGGCCGCCCTCTACGAGCACCAGCTCGAACAAGCCGAACACGTCGACGCCCACGCCAACGTCACCGAAACTGCCGGCTTCCTCGGCGTAGACGCTCGCGGCAACTACGCCTACAGCCCAAAGAAATTCGTCTCCCTCGTCGGCGTCCGCGATTTGGTGGTAGTCGAGACCGACGACGCCATCCTGGTCACCACCCGCCACCACTCGCAGGACGTCGGCAAGGTCGTCAAAGAGCTCGCCTCGCAAGGCAAAAAGGAATTGATCTAGTTAGCTTTCAAACTACAAGGGTCATCCTGAGCGAAGCGAAGGACCTGCTTTCATCCCGCAAGGGCAATCTTGGAATGGAGAAAAGAACGAGCGATGGGAGCGGAAGCGATCAAATTCGGTACAGACGGCTGGCGCGGGGTGATCGCGCAGGATTTTACTTTTGAGAATGTGCGCGCGGCCTCGGCAGCGATCGGCAACTACCTGCTCGGGCAAGGGGCTCAAGAGAAAGGCGCTGCCATAGGCTATGACACTCGCTTCGGCTCCCGCGCTTTTGCCGAGGCCGTCGCTGAAGTGCTTGCAAGCGCGGGCATTCCTGTCGCCCTTGCCGATCGCATTACGCCCACCCCGGCGCTTTCCATGGCGGTGCGCGACCGCGGCTGCGCGGGCGGCGTCATGATTACCTCCTCCCACAATCCTTTCCAATGGAACGGCGTGAAGTACAAGGCCTTCTACGGCGGCTCCGGACGCCCCGCGATCATTGCGGAGATCGAGAAAGAGCTGGGCAAAGCTCTCCCGGAGGCTTCGGCACCCGCGAAGATCGAGCAAGTCGACTTCGTCTCGCCCTACGTCCAGGCCATCTGCGACTTCGCCGACCTCGAAGCGATCCGCGCCTCCGGCCTCAAGTTCGCAGTCGACTGCATGTACGGCGCGGGCCGGGGCATTCTCGCCGACATCTTCCAGAAACTAGGGGTCGAACACGTCGAAATTCGGGGCGAGCACAACCCGCTCTTCCCTGGCATCAATCCCGAGCCGATCGAGCCCCACATCGACGCGCTCAAGGTAGCGGTGGTTGCGACCCGCTGTCAGTCCGGCTTCGCCACCGACGGCGACGCCGACCGCATCGGCGCGGTGGACGAGCACGGCAACTTCGTCGACCCGCATAAAATCTTCTCGATCCTGCTCCAGTGGCTGCTCGAAACTAAAGGCTGGCCCGGCGGGGTCACCCGCGCCTTCAACACCACCGGCATGCGCGACCGCATCGCGC
>CAXTVG010000291.1:0-3645 GCA_964247505.1 uncultured Acidobacteriaceae bacterium | reverse complement strand
TGCTGGCGCTGTTTGCGCACCTGATGGCGGCGCCCGACATGAAGCCCTTGATGACGGGGCTGGAGCCGGCGGATGCGCAGACGCTTTCCTCGGCGCTGACGGCGAAGGGGATTCCGAATGCGGTGAGCCCGGACGGCAAGCAGGTGAGCGTGCCGGCGGAAAAGCTGGACGCGGCGCGGCTGGAGGCGGCGGGGAGCAGCGGCCCGCACTCGGGGCGGATGGGCTTTGAGATTTTCGACAAGGTCTCGTGGGGCGAAACGGAATTCGACGAGAAGGTGAATTATCAGCGCGCGCTCGAGGGCGAGCTGGAGCGGACGATTATGACCATGGGCGCGGTGAAAAGTGCGCGGGTACACCTGGTGATGGCGACCGACTCGGTGTTTCTGGATGGGGGGCGGAGCGCGAAAGCTTCGGTGGCGCTGAAGCTCAAGGGCGGGGAGCTTTCGCATGAGCAGATCGGCGCGATGCAGCGGTTGGTCGCGGGTGCGGTCGATGGGCTCAAGCCGGTGGATGTGGCGATTATCGATGCGGACTCGAATGCTTCGCTGGGCTCTTCGGGCGACGCGAACGGCGCGGAGGGCGAGACGGAAAAGCTGCTGGAGCACCGGCTGATCGCGACACTCACGCCTGTGGTGGGTGCCGACCATATCCGGGCCAGCGTGAATGTGGAGTATGACCAGGGGACGACGGAGCAGAGCCAGGAGAAATACGATCCGGCGGTGTCGGTGCCGCTGTCTGTGCAGCGGTCGGATGACGAGACCGGGGCTGGTGCGGCTGTAAGCGGGGTTCCGGGGACGGCGAGTAACGTGCCGCAGGCGAAGGCGGGGCTGCCGAATGTGCCGAACACGCCGGATAGCGGCGCAGAAAGCGCGAAGACGGAAAACTCCACGTTTGGCGTGAACAAGACGGTGACGCATTCGATGGAGCCGGCGGGGCGAATCCGGCGGGTTTCGGCGGCGCTGCTGGTGGACGATGCGGTGATTCACAAGCAGCTGCCCAAAGGCAAAACGCAGGATGTACGGATGAAGCGCTCGCCGGAGGAGCTGAAACAGCTGCAGGACTTGGCGGCATCGGCGATTGGGCTCGACACGGCGCGCGGGGACGTGTTGACGATCGAGGATATGTCGTTCGAGCAGCCGGCGTCGGCGGAGGTTCCCGCGCCTTCGTTCGTAGCGAAGCTGCAAAAAGGACTGAACGATTACGCGGTTGCGGTTCGGTATGGGTCGCTGCTGACGCTGTTTCTGCTGGGATACATGCTGATGGTGCGGCCGGTGCAGAAGCGGGCTTTAGCGGCCGCGCTGCCGGAGCCGGAAGCGATGCCGCTACTGGCTGGCATGGAAGCGCCGCAGCTGCCGCCGGTGAACCCGGGCGATGAGGCGCTGCGCTCGGGCGCGCTGAAGGAGCAATTGGTGCAGTTGGTGAAGGCGGAGCCGGTGAACAGCATGCGGGCCGTGCAGGCGTGGCTGCGGGAGGATGGGCAATGAGTTTGGCGCTGACGCAGGGCAGTCAAATGGCGGGGGTGCGCAAGGCAGCGATTCTGCTGGCGGTGCTGGGGGAAGAAGCCGCGGCGACGATCCTGCGTGCGCTGCCCGAGGACGACCTGCAGCGGGTGACGCACGAGATCGCGAGGCTGGGCTCGGTTCCCAAGGAAACCTCGGTCAAGATCATGGAGGAGTACCAGCAGCTCACCGTGGCGCAGGAGTACATCGCGCAGGGCGGCCAGGAGGCGGCGCAGCGCATGCTGGTAAAGGCGTTTGGCGAGCATGGCGCGCGGGAGATGGTGCAGCGACTGATTCGCGCGAGTGAGATGAGCGCGAGCCGGGTGGACTCGCTCCAGCGGATCGATTCAAAACAGCTGGCGCGGTTTTTGGAAGGCGAGCACCCGCAGACGGTGGCGCTGATCCTGGGCCATCTTGAGGCCAAGCAGGCTTCTGGATTGCTGATGCATCTGCCGCCGCCGGTGCGGGCGGAGAGTGTGAAGCGGCTGGCGCAACTGCGGCAGTTTTCGCCGGAGATGGCGGAAAAAGTGTCACGGGTGCTTAACCGGCGCCTGCGGACGGTAGGCGAGCAGAAGAAGCACACGTACTCGGGGTTCCAAAGCGTGGCGGACCTGATGAACAACATCGATGCGACGACCTCGCGGGAGATCCTCGAGATGATCGAGAAGGAAGAGGCGAAGCTGGCGGCTTCGATCCGGGACCTGATGTTTACGTTTGAGGATTTCCTCAGCGTGCCGGAGCTGCAGATTCGTGAAGTGACCGCGGCGGTCGATAAGAAGACATTGACGCTTGCGCTCAAGGGCGCGAGCGAGGAGCTGCGGAGCCATTTTTTCCAGACGATGAGTTCGCGCGCGATCGAGATGATGAAGGAAGACGCGGAATCGCTGGGGCCGGTGCGCTCGCGCGATGTCGCGAAGGCGCAGCTCGAAGTGGTGGCCCTGGCGCGCACGCTTGAAACCGAGGGGAAGATTGTGCTGAAGAGAGAGGGAGCCGAGGAGTATGTCGTATAGCCGGGGCGGCGCCATGCCGCGTTTGCCCATAGCGCCCGTGACCTCGTTCCAGTATCGCGATACGGGGCCTATGCCGCAGCTGCCGCGCATCAAGACGCCGGCCCCGGAACCAGAGCCGCCGCGCCCTAGGGCGGAAGTGGAAATGACGCGGGCAGAGCTGCAGGGTGTGCTGGCGGCCGCGCGGGCGGAAGGCGCGGCGGCGCTGGAGGCCGAGTTGCGCGAGAGTGCGCGGGCTGACGCTGAGCGGGAAGCCGCGCGGGTGACGGCGGCGCTGGACTGCTTTGAGCGGGAGCGCAAGGGGTACTTCGCGCGGGTTGAAGGCGAGGTGGTCCGGCTGGCGCTTTCCATTGCAGCGAAGATTCTGCACCGCGAAGCGCAGGTGGACCCGATGCTGGTGGCGGCACTGGTGCAGATCGCTGTGAATCAGCTCAAGGAAAACACCGCAGTGAGCATCCGGGTGCATCCTGGCAGCGCGGGACGGTGGCGGGCTCACTTTCAGGCCGTGCCGCAGTGGGCGGATGTGACGGTGATCGAAGATGCGGAGCTCGAGATCGGGGACTGCATGCTCGAAACCGAGCTTGGGTCGGCGAACTTTTCGCTTGCGGCGCAGCTCAAGGAAGTGGAGCAGGGATTTTTCGACATTCTCGCGCAAACGCCCAAGAGCGAGACCAGGAACTAGCGCGTGCCGTTGGCTTCGTACTTCAGCAAGCTGGAGGGCAGCGGCACACTGCGCTGGACCGGGCGGGTGCTGCAGGTCACGGGCAACCTGATCGAGTCCGAGGGGCCGTTTTGCTCGGTGGGCGAGGCGTGCGAGGTGCAGATCGCGGTTGTCCGCTCATCCACAAAAGAGAACGTGGGATTTCGCGGCTCGACCATGCTGTCGATGACGCTGGAGCGGCCGCAGGGGATTCGTTTCGGTGACCGCGTGGTGGCGCGCGGGGCGCATCCTTCGATCCGGGTTGGGGTGGAGATGCTGGGGCGCGTGGTGGACGCAACGGGAGCGCCGATCGACGGCGGCCCGGAATATCGCGCGGACAAGATGGTTCCAGTGGACGACTCCGCGCCGCTGCCGTTGGATCGGGTACCGATCCGCGAGCCGCTGGGCTGCGGGGTGCGGGTGCTGGACGCGTTTGTGG
>CAXTVG010000290.1:459-3647 GCA_964247505.1 uncultured Acidobacteriaceae bacterium | reverse complement strand
GTACAGCACGGGCAGCAAAAAACAGAAGCGCAACAAACATCAGAAGCTTAGTCGGCACGCTCTGATTCTACATTCGCGCCGCTACCGCTCGATCTCCTCCAGGAAACCGGCCAGCTCTGGAGCCAGGGGTGCCTTGAACGCCAAGGGCGCGCCCGTCCGCGGGTGCGCAAACTCCAGCTCCGCCGCATGAAGGAAGTTGCGAGAGAGCGACACGGTTTCCAGCGCCCGCCGGCGGCTCTTTTTCATCACACGCTGCTCGCCCTCAGCCCGGATCTCCCCCGGCGCGCCGTATAGATTGTCCCCCACCACCGGGTGCCCCAGCGAGCTCAAATGGACCCGAATCTGGTGCGTCCGGCCCGTTTCGATTCGCACTCGCACCAGCGTGAATTTGCCGAACTGCGTGGTCAAGCGCCGGTCCACAATGTAGTGCGAGATTGCCGTACGCGCCCCGTTCACCCGGCGCGTCGTCATCCGCGTGCGCCGCACCGCGTCCCGTCCAATAGGCGCGCTCACCGTCCCGCGATCGGCCTCTAAATGTCCGTGTACCAGCGCCACGTACGTCTTTTTGAGCGCCCGCTCCGCAAACATCGCGCTCAGCTTCGCGTGGGCCGCGTCATTCCGCGCCACCACGATCAGTCCGCTCGTCTGCCGGTCCAGCCGGTGCACAATCCCCGGCCGCAGCGCGTCCCCCGCACCCGAGCTCAGCTCGCCATAGTGGTGCAACAGCGCGTTTACCAACGTTCCCCGATCCCGGGCGTTCTCCGCCGGCGCTTCTTCGTCTTCCCCGTCGCCGCGCGCCCCGGCCCCCGCATGCACCAGCATGCCCGCGGGCTTGTTCACAATAGACAGGTCCGCGTCCTCGTACACAATCTCAAGCGGGATCGCCTCGGGAACCGCCCGCAGCGGCGGCAGCACCGGCTCGCGCAAAACCTCCACGCGCTCGCCGCCCTCCAGCCGCAGTGAAGGTTTTGCCGGCGCGCCGTTCACCAGCACGCTCTCCTGCTCCAGCAGCAGCTGCACCCGCACCCGGCTCACGCCCTCAAGTTGCGAGGTCAACCAACTATCCAGCCGTGCGCCCGCCGCCTCCGCGGGGACTTGATGTTCCGATAAAGCCATAGTGCTTAAGCCTAGCAGCCGAAGCAAGACAAGATCCCCTACGCGGGAGGCGGCCACTTCGTGGCGTGTGTTTGTTAATTTGTGGCGCTCCCGTTGGTCGCGGTCCGGCGATGCTGATGCCGACCGACAAGAGACCCACGGAGGTCAACGATAACACCCCACGAAGTGGGCGCCAGCCGCGCAGGCGGTTTTGTCTCTAAGAATTATGCCCCGGCCCATCCAGCCCCGAAGGCCAGTCCTGCATATTCTGCGCCGGGGGTGGCGGAGGCGGCGCGTTCGCCGGCAGGAGGTTATGGTGCACCATCCAGGTCCGCAGCAGCATCGGCCAACCGGCCAGCTCCGGAATCGCCCCGCACAACCCGCACCCATGGTCGGAAAAATCAAACAGGTGCAGCTCCACCGGAACGCCCTTCGCCTGCAGCGCCGTATACATCGCCACGCTGTTGCCCACCGGCACCACCGGGTCGCCGGTCGTCGCCCAGATAAAGGTAGGCGGCGTTTCCGTGCTCACCGCGTACTGGGGCGACAGCTTCTGCGCCAGGTCCGCGCCCGGGTTAGGCCCCAACAGCTCCGCCCGCGACCCCGGGTGCGCCAATGGCGGCTCCATGCTGACGACCGGATAGGACAAGATCGCAAAGTTCGGGATGCAGTCAATCCCCGCGAGCCCGGAGTTCGGCTGGTCGCTCAGCTTGCACTCGGTCTCGATCACCGCTGCCAGGTGCCCACCCGCCGATGAGCCCCATACCCCAATCCGGTCCGGATCGATCCCATAGTCCGAGGCATGCGCCCGAATCATTCGCATCGCCGCCACCCCGTCCTGGATCTCCGCCGGATACCGGTACGGCCCCACACGGTAATCCAGCACAAACGCGGCAATCCCCTGCGCGTTCAGCCACTCCGCGTACTGGAACCCCTCATGCCCCAGCGCGATGTTCTGATAGCCGCCGCCGGGAAAAATCAGCACCGCTGCCCGGCTCGACCGGTTCGGCGGCAGAAACGGATACAGTCGAGGTTTGTCCGCGGGACCGTTCCCCAGCGCGCCCGGCGCGCCCTGCGGATACAGGAAGATCGGCGCGGGAATGGGTCCATTCGGCGGGGGCGCTACCGGCGGAGGCGCCTGCGCCCAAGCGGAAACAGCAGCAGCCAACAGCACACCAGGAAGGGAGAGAACGCTAGCTCTGCGAACAAAACGGCCCACACATTTCATGCACATACAGATGCCTGTCCCCCGATGCAAGCGCTTCTATTTTCCTCATATTCCCAGTACCTGCCACGAAAGTGCCAGCCCCCGTACTACCCTGTCCACAGACCGCATGACCGCAGCCGCTCCCGCCCGCACCGCTTCCCGCCGTCCGCTCACCCGCGCCGACCGATTCCTGCTCCATGCGCTCGAACTCTGGGGAGCCGTCGCCCTCGTCGCTCTCGCGCTCGTGCCCGCCCGCACCGCTTATCGCCGTCCGCTCACCCGCGCCGACCGATTCCTGCTCCACGCGCTTCAACTCTGGGGCGCGCTTGCCCTCGTCGCCCTCGCGCTCATCCCCGCCCGCTTTCTCCCCGCCGAAGATGCCGTTATTCTGTTCCAGTACAGCCGCAACCTCGCCACCCACGGCGCGATCACCTACCTCGCAGGCGGCCCGCACGTCGAGGGCGCGACGGACTTCGCCTGGATGCTCCTCCTCGCCGGGGCTTTCCGCTGCGGCATCCCGCCGTTCTGGTTTTGCGCTTTCGCCAACGTCGCCTGTCTCCTCGGGCTCTCCTTCGTACTGCTCCGGCTCGCCCGGCTCCAGCCCACGCTTCCGCACGTGCTGCTCATCGCCGGGAGCGCCGCCCTGTTCCGTCAGTTTTTCGCCGCCGCCTCGGGCTTTGCCGTTCTGCCCGACGCCCTGCTCATGGCTACTCTCGTTTTGTTTGTCACGGAACAACGCCGCGCTCCAGCCGCGCTAACCGCCCTGCTCCTGTGCCTGTTCCGCCCCGACGGCGTCGTGCTCGCCGTTCCGCTGCTCCTGATTCTTCTTTTCCAGTCTCCGGCGCGCGCCCGCACCGCCGCGCACATCGGTGCTTCTTTTCTTGCG
>CAXTVG010000290.1:0-449 GCA_964247505.1 uncultured Acidobacteriaceae bacterium | reverse complement strand
CTTTTCGTCACGCCCGGCATTCTCTATTTCCTCTGGCGTTGGCACTACTTCGGCGAACTCTTCCCGCTGCCATTCCTGGTCAAGACCGACTTCCACCGTGAACTCGGCTTCCTGATCGCCGGTTCCGTGCGCGCCAGCATTGTCCCGCTCTTATTCACCGCCGTCGCCCTCACCCCGGTGTTTCTGCTGCGCAAGCGCGCCAATCTCTGGCTCGCGCTCGCGCTTATCGGCGTCCCAACCCTTTTCTACTGGACCATTCGCCTGGACCAGAACGTAGGCTCCCGCTTCTTCTACTACCTGCCCACCGCTGCCGCCATCATGATCGCCCTCAACTGGCCCGCGCTTTCGCACCGCCTGGTCTTTCGCACCGCGGCGCTGGCCTGGCTCGTCCTGCTCGCCGCTCCCCTTTACCGCGAGTCGCTCACTTTTCGCTATATGCAGTTCCGCAA
>CAXTVG010000289.1:0-3648 GCA_964247505.1 uncultured Acidobacteriaceae bacterium | reverse complement strand
AAGCATTTCCCGGAAGGAGCTCGCGTCGATGTTAGGGTGGTTTCGCCGGCGGAGTATCTGGGTCATTTGGAGCGATAACAGTGAGGCCTAAAACAGACGGCCGCCACTTATCCGGATGGATCATCCGGCTCGATGTCAGCAACTCGTACCCTCACGCTTTGCGCTCCTGCACTCAGGACCTCCGCATGAGAGATGATGCGGGAGTCAAGTAACGAGAACCGCGTTTATCGTTACCTATCTCACATCGGTAGGAGGGCGCTCGGTCCGGAACACTACAACACCGTCCAAGAAGGTTGACCATGCGAGCGTCTGGTACGAGTGGTAAAAGAACCCTCCTGGACGCACCCCCATAGCCGCTAATTGCTTGGAGCCCACATAAATGACGCTGGCATTAGTCCCTCTTAGAGCCTTCGCCTCGACTGAATCGGCAGGCGGGATGGGGACTACTGGGAACTTCCCTTTCCCTTGCCGAAACGAACCGCCGAGAGCAGAGAAGCCTAGTGAGCGCGCGTGATTCCCGTACTTACGGTGGAGCAAAGAACCAAGATTCGTTCCTGCACGATCACCCCAGGTTGGATCGCCTTGCTTCGCGATGTGTACAGTTGCTGCCCATACGATGATCTTGTATTTCTTCGGAAGGCGGCTTTGAAGCCACTCGAATGTCTGGAACATGGAACGGTCGCGGTTGGCCATGTTCTCACCGACGGACCTAAAGTCACGACTGATCCACCGCTGAGTGGCGTAGATCATCTCCTGTCGTTCCTGCTTACCGGTAGCGGTAGCAGTTGTAATTGCGCTGGAAGCGGCTTGCATCGACTCAAGGCATTTGACGATCCGAGAACGATCTGTCTCTGAATACGGTGCCTTCTCTGAGTAATCAAAATAGATTCGCTTGTGCAGAGCTGTCGTGCAACTTTCCCTTTGCGGCTGAGGGAGGATATCAGTCAATTCAGTGATCATTCCAATGTTGGCGTAATTCTGCCCGAGCTGCCCAAGCTGGTCGTCGAGACCGCCCAGGAGCACTCGCCCAGATTGAGCACGCGTAAGCAGGAAGGGAGCGAGTGGCTGGAACTCACGGTAGAACTTCCATATGCCTCCGATTGCGGTGAGCAGATCATCCGAGGTCACGGCGTTTCCTGATCGAAGACGCTGGTTCAGGTGCATAAACTCGTCTTGATTGGCCTCAAAGAAAACAGCGTCAAAACCACACTGATCAACGAGCCGCTCGACAAGCGCGACCTTGAAGGCGAGTGTATGACCGTCTCCGTGAGTCGCAGTCTCGCCTACCATGGCGACATGGGCCTTACATAGCCCTCGCGTCGTTGCATCCACCGCCTTCTCGTCCTCAGGCGTGGTGGGTAGCATTTGTGTGCAGGCAGGTAGGCAGACAGTCAGGAGTACGACCGCACCAGAGAGCAAATGAGGGATGTATTTCCAGCACACGGGCATACGACTGATGTTAAGTGACGAAGCGTTTGGTCCTGCTAAATCGCAGTGTCGAAAGTGACCTTCTGGCTAGTGCCATGCCCACCGGAGAAGGCTGCGCCGTTACTTTGGTTGAATGACAACGCCGCTCAACGTCAGGCCACGACTTCCAAACCCTTCCTATCGACCAGGGAAAGCAGCTTGAGAGACGCCCCTTGCGGATGTTTTTCACCACGCTCCCACTTGCTCACAAGACTGGGGGTGACATTCAGATAGGCGGCGAAGACCGTCTGACTGGCCTTCTCGCGAGTTCGCAAGGCGCGAATCTTCTTGGGCGTCATCTCCTGAATGGGCGTCAGGCAAAGCGCGTCGAACTTGCGCATCGTCCTTTGATCCATCCCGCCAACGCGGTGCAGATCGGACGCCGTCTCGTGAATAGCAGCCAAGGCACCACTCCGGTGTTTTCGAGGCATTGTCTTCTCCCGGCTCTCTTATGTTAGAGAGTGCTCCATCTTTCACTCGTTGCTCGATCTCGGCATCCGTGTAGCCAAGAATCACTTTCGCGAGCTCTCGAAACGCTTCCAGCTCGCGTCGGTCGACATTGGCAACATCCTTTTTTTTCAAACCCGTAGACGTACACAGCGCGGTTGTTCTTTTTGAAAAGGATGATCGACCGTGAGCCGCCGGACTTCCCTTCTCCTGCACGCGCGATACGCTGCTTGATCACTCCTCCGCCGAGGTCAGCGTCGACCAAGCCTTCATTTGCCCGCTGTGCCGCGTGCCAAAGATCGGCGTCGGTGATGCGAGCTTTATTTGCGAAGCGCACGAACGCCTTGCCTTTGTAGACCGACAACATGCTGGAAGTTGCCGGACTCACAGTTTAAAGTATAGCACTGAGTGCTATGGACCAGGAATGTTCTGTCAACCCAAGTGCATTGCAGCGCTGTGGCGGATTGGCACCTCTCCGGCTACTGTTTGTAGATGCGGGACTCCCAGGCGCCTAGGCTGAGCGTGGAGGTGTTTGCCTGGTGCGAGTGGGGAAGGTCCGACAGCAGCAGCTTTCCGGCTTTCAGGCCCTCGGGCAGCGTGTATTGCATGGGGCCCGAGCTGAAGTTTTCGACGACGAGGTACTGCTCCTTGCCCAGCGTTCGCGTGTAGGCGAAGACATGCGGGTGCTGCGGATCGAGGTCTTTGAAGTCGCCGTAGACAAAGGCAAGGGTTCCGGCGCGCAGCTTGATGAGGGCGCGGACGTAGCGGAGGACGGAGGCAGGATCGGACTCTTCCTGGGCGGCGTTGATCTGCTTGTAGTTGGGATTGACGGCAAGCCATGGGTGGGTGCCAGTGGTGAAACCGGCTTCCGGGGAGTTGTTCCACTGCATGGGGGTGCGGGCGTTGTCGCGGGCCACCTTGGCCTGCGAGCGAAGAAAGGCGGCGGCGGAAATCTTGCCGGTGTCGACCTCGGCTTTATAGGCGTTTTTGATCGCGATGTCGTCGTAATCCGAAAGCTTTTTAAAGGGGTAATCGGTCATGCCGAGCTCGTCGCCCTGGTACAGGAACGGTGTGCCGCGCAGGGTCAGGATCATGGTTTCAAACAGCTTGGCGGAGCAGACGCGCATGGCGGGCGAGTCGTCGCCGAAGGTGGAGACGATGCGGGGATTGTCGTGGTTGGAAAGAAAGACGGTGTCCCAGTCATGCTTGGTGAGCACGGCGGCGTGTGCGTCGTAGATGGCTTTCAGCTCGGGCAGGGACCAGCCGCCGAGACGGCTGGGGCCGAAGTCGGAGCGGCCGATCTTGATGGCGTCGAAGTTGAAGATCATGTTGAGCTCGTGGCGGCGGTCGTCGACCAGCGAGTTGGTCTGGGCCAGGGTAGTGCCGGTGGCCTCGCCGACGGACATGTCGTCGTATTTGGAGAGGACTTCACGATTCATCTCGCGCAGGTACTCGGGGAGGCGCGGGCCGTTGGCGTAGGCGTTGGGGGGCGCTTTGAGCTGCTCGGCGGTGAGATCGGGCATGCCTGTGGGCTTGGAGATGAGGGGAATGACGTCCATACGGAAGCCGGAAACGCCCTTGTCGAGCCAGAAGCGCATAAGGCTGTACACCTCGCTGCGCACCTTCGGGTTGGCCCAGTTGAGATCGGGCTGCTTGGCCGCGAAGTAATGGAGGTAATACTCGTTTGTCTTTGGATCGAGCGTCCAGGCGGAGCCGGAGAAGTAAGACGGGTAG
>CAXTVG010000288.1:0-3648 GCA_964247505.1 uncultured Acidobacteriaceae bacterium | reverse complement strand
TCCCAGCCCTGCTCCCCTGAATCCATAGCCCCATGCACGCGCTCGCCGCCATCGCCGGAGCCGCCGCCATCCTGCTCGCCCTGCTCGATGCCTTTCAAACCGTCATCCTGCCTCGGCGCGCCAGCGGCCACTACCGCCTCACCCGCCTCTTCTACATCGCCACTTGGCGGCCCTGGTGCTACGTCGTCGGCCGCATCCGCAATCCCCGCCGCCGCGAAACTCTGCTCTCGTTCTACGGTCCGTCCTCGCTTGTGCTGCTCATCGCCCTGTGGGCCTTGCTTCTGGTGTGCGGCTTCGGCCTTTGCTTCTTCGGCGCCGGCTCGCCCGTCTCCGACTCCCTCACCCCCCATCCCGACCTCCGCTCCGACCTCTATATGAGCGGTACCACGCTGTTCACCCTCGGCCTTGGCGACGTCACCCCCCACCAGCGCTTCACCCGCGAGCTCCTGGTTCTCGAAGCCGGCCTCGGCCTCGGTTTTGTCGCGCTCATCCTGGGCTATTTCCCCGTCCTTTACAGCGCCTTTTCCCGCCGCGAAGTCAACATTTCCCTGCTCGACGCCCGCGCCGGCTCACCCCCCTCCGCCGCCGAGCTCATGCGCCGCCACGCTTTTGACGGCGGCTCCGACGCCCTCGTCGCCCTGCTCGCCGAGTGGGAGCGCTGGGCCGCCGAGCTGCTCGAAAGTCATATCTCCTACCCGCTCCTTTGTTACTTCCGTTCCCAGCACACCAACCAGAGCTGGCTCGGGGCCCTCTGCGCCGTGCTCGACACCTGCGCCCTCATGGTCGCCTCCGTCCAGGACATGCCCGGCCGCCAGGCCCAGCTCACCTTCGCCATGGCCCGCCACGCCGTCGTCGACCTCACCCAGGTCTTCGACCTCCGCCCCGCTCCGCCCAAGCAGGACCGCCTTTCCCCCGAAGCGTTCCGGCAGCTCCACGACCTCCTCTGCCAGGCCGGCACCCGTGTCGCCCGCGACCCCGGCTCCCTCGACCGCCTCAACACCATGCGCGCCATGTACGAGCCCTACATCGCCGCCCTCGGCCGCCATCTCTCCATGGACCTGCCGCCGTTCGTCAGCGACCGCCCCCGCCGCGACAATTGGCAAACCGTCGCCCAGCTCCAACGAGCCACCCAAACCGCCAACCCCGGCGCTCTCGAAGAGCAAAAACTCCAGGCCGCAACCGGCCGCCATACCCAGGAAGACGATCACCACATCTTCTAGCGGCCAACAAAAAAGCCGCCCCCAAAGGACGGCTGCTGAACCTTAAACGGGTCAATCGAAAACTAATGAGAAAGCGGCTGCTCCCCGTTCATCTCGCTCGTGCCGGTCTGCCGTTGCAGCCGCGACGCCGAACTATGGCACAGTGCCAGGAAGCCGATAAGGGCGGCCACGGCGCAACCACCATATACCTCCATGAAAATCGACAAGTCGAGCACTCCCTTGCGGTCAGTGTTTCCAGCTCTCGCATTGGGGGACAAAAACCGATGGTCCTCCGCTGTTGATTCGGAACGAGACAGAACATAGTCCCAAAACAACACGATTGGCTAGTGGAAAATGCGTCCCGAAAAAACTTTTTCCAAAGCAGCAAAAAAGGCCTCCCCCATCGGAGAGGCCTTCCGGTTATCTCAGCCCAGGTTACGCCGTCACCGGCTCCAGCACCCGCGCGAACCGCTTCCCCGCGCGACCCTCGAACGCCCGCTTCCCATACGCGTACCCCGCAATCAGCGGCACCGCCAGCGTCGCCTCTGAAAACACCATCTGCTCATACGCCGTATCCACCTTGCCCCACGAGCTCGCTTCCTTCAGCGTCGAGCTCGACAGCGCCCCATCCCGCACATCCGCCACCGTCACCTGCACCGCATACTTGTGCATCGGCGCATCCATGCCCAAGATATCCGCCGCCACCACAATATCCTGCGCAAAGTTCTTCGGCACCCCGCCGCCGATCATGAACAGCCCGGTCGTCGGGTTCGCGATCTTCAGCTGCGTCAGCTCATAAAAGTCCTTCGCCGAGTCCAGCGACACGTGCGGCTTGCCTTGCCGCGCATGCTGGTGCGCCACCAACCCGAACCCCGCCGAACAGTCCGAAAACGCCGGCACAAAAATCGGCACGTCCTCCTGGTATGCCGCATACACAATCGAGTCCGGATTTCCCTTCGCAGGCGTCCGCCCCTCCCGCTCCAGATACGCTCCCATCTCGCGGATAAACTCCCGCGACGAGTAAGGCCGCGGCTCCAGCCCATTCGCGATCTTCTCGGTCGTCTCGTCGCAGATCCGCAGCTCTTCCTCGTCGATCAGCGTGTCATAAATCCGGTCAATCATCAGCTCGCGCAGCGTCGCGTCCTCGGTCCCTTGCTTGTACACGTCATCCGCAATCCAGTGCCGGAACCCGAGCGCCTCAAAAAAATCCTGGTCCACAATATTCGCGCCCGTTGAAACAATCGCGTCCACCATCTTGTTCCGAATCAGGTCGATAAATACCTGCTGCAACCCGGCGGAAATCAGCGACCCCGCCAGGCAAAGAATCACCCCGCACTCCCGGTCCTTGAGCATCCGCTCATAAATCGAAGCCGCCCGGGCCAGGTCACGGGAGCTGTAAGCCATAAACTGCATTGCATCGACCAGCGCGACGACATCGTGCTGCTTGATGTCGAACTGCCGGATGGGATTGGTCAGGAGCTCTTTCTTCGTTGGCATGATTGCACCCATTTTATCGCGTCGGATGCAAATTTCTCATGAATGGGCACTCATGCCTGCGGCAACAGGGCTACGCCTTCGAGAGGCGCGGCCCGCAGCAGTTGTCTGTCGAGCGTCGCTAACGGAAGTCCTTTGCGCTTGGCCAGTTCCAGGTAAGCGGCATCGTAGGCGGTCAAGCCGTAGCGCCGTGTCAGCGGCAGCAGCGCCTCACCTCCAACTGCGAAGCCGCCCAGATCAAGGCGAATGTCCAGCCCGGCCAAGGTCTCCAGAAAAGCTTGAGAAATTACTGGCGTGATCCGGCCCTTGCGCTCGCTGACAGCGAGCACGTTTGCGACTTCAAAGCGCCAAAGCGCTGGAACCTCGGCGTAAGAGCCCAACAAGACGCGAAGAACGCTTTGGTTGTAATCCGTCGCCTCGTCCTGGAAGCACCAGCTCGCCGCCATCGAAGCGTCCAGCACAAAGGGCATCAGTACTTGTGCTCTTCATGGATCATGCTCTTGATATCCTGACCCCCGGTAGTGACGCCGTGCTTCCCGGCGAACCCGAGCATGGCGTCGACCGCCAGGCGGCGGCGCTCCCGGTCCTCTGTTTCGCCCGCGCGGGAGTCCTGTGGCGGCCGCTCTCGGGCGCAGCTTTCGAGCGTTTCGCTGAGCAGCCGGTCGAGCGGGATGCCGCGGCGCTCGGCCTCGGCGGCAAACCGGGCCGCGGTCTCGGGTGCAATCTCGAAATTCACCTGCATACCACCAGACTAGCAGGCGCCAGCCCCTGAACGCCACCAAGCAAAATCCGTCGCACTGGTGCACCACGTCTCGCGTTTGAGACGCGGGTTTTCCTCAGCGAAAACCCAGAGTGGTTTGTGACAGCATAGTGGAGGCAACTTACTAGAACGGCGTTTCTCGGTACGAAGCTTTCAAATTCAAGCCGAGAAGCCACCATCCGCTTTGATGAGTTG
>CAXTVG010000287.1:0-3659 GCA_964247505.1 uncultured Acidobacteriaceae bacterium | reverse complement strand
CTTCTATTAACCCAAGCCGCCGCCCAGGCGCAAAGGAAACCCATGCCCGCAAACGCAGTGACAAACCGCGCCCAGCTCGGAAACCAGGCCGTCGTCTCCATCGGCGGGATTACCGGTGGAATCGGCGCCTTCACACCAATCGGCGATTTCATCTCACTCGAACTCGACGGCGGCAGCCGCACCATTATCGACGTATCCACCTTGCTCTCGACTTTCAAAGAAAAGCTGGGCGGCCTGGCGGATGCGGGCAAGGCAACGCTGACGCACAATCGGCTGGTGCAGGGCAGCGATGCCGGCGCGACCCAGATGGCAACGGCGCTGGGCACCGGCTACGCCTACGACTTCAAGATCCAGCTCGGCCTAAACCCGCATGCGACGCCCGCGCAGGCAGCGGCCGGCGATACGGCGGTATTTTCGGCGATCGTGTCGAGCGGGCCTAAGCTGTCGGTTGCCAACGATAAGGCGCTCCAGTACGTGTGGGGCCTGGACATCAACGGCGCGATCACCTGGACGGCGGGCAGCTAATGGCGAAGACTCCGCTCCCCGTCCCCGAGGTGTCGATCGCGCTCGGCGAGACCGTGTATGAGATGGCGTACACGTTTGAAAGTTTTGTGCAGGCGAAGCAGGCGCTCGCCCGGCAAGGCATCGAGATCAACATGATGCAGTCGTTTTTATTCGACCGCATCGACTACGAGCATCTCGGACCGCTGCTTTGGGCCGCGATCCGGGCGCGGCATCCCGAAGTCAAGTTGGCGGACATCGTGCGGCACGTGGACATCTCGAACGCGGCGCTGATCTACGCGCGCATTGTGGACGCCTACGTGGCCTGCGCGACACCTCGCAAGGCAAAAACAAAAAACGACGGGGCGGACGAACCGGCATAAGCGAGGATGAACTGATCCTCGCTTATTGGTCGTCCGCCGTCTACGACCTCGGCCTGAGCAGCGATGATTTCTGGTCGCTGACCCCGCGCCAGTACGACGCGCTGATGGAAGCGCACGGGCGCGCGGTGCGTCATCGGGATCTGATGTTTGCCCAGCTCACCGCGGCAACCATCAACTTCTCCCTTTGCCGTCCGAAAGAGCATGTCGGCGTCGAGGAACTGATGCCGACCGCCGGGCGCCGCAAGGTCCGGCCCGGGAACAGCCGCATGGATGCGGCGATGGCCGCCGAACGCCTGCGTATGACGTGCGTGACTCAGCAGGCGGCGCACGCGGCTGGGAGGGTGGGATGCCCATTACCGTCACCGGCCTGAGCGCGATGCTGGCCAAACTCGAAACGCTGGCCGATTCGCAAGTAATGAATGATGCGGTCCGGCAAGCGCTGCGCGAAGGTTCGACCCTGCTCGAGCAGGCGATTGTCGAGCAAGCGCCGGTGCGCGCCGATGGCAGGAGCCCTAACGGCAATGCCCTCGCGCCCGGCGCGGTAAGGGACGACATCGCCATCTACGCGACCAACCCGAGGCCGGGCGTGGTTGCCGATGTTGTAACTCCGGGCTCTAAAACCCGGCATGTTGCGGGCTGGGTCGAGCGTGGCCACGACATCGTGGTCGGGGGTCGGGTGCGCTACAACAAGGCCGGCAAGCTGCTCGCATCGAGCAAAGGATCAGTTGTCGGTCACACCGACCCGAACCGCTTCCTGCTGCGCGCCTGGGAAGCGACCAAGGACAAGATCGCCGCGACGGTGCGGGAATCCGTGCGCGCCCGCGTGAACGAGATAGCGAAGAGGTAGGGAATGTCCGACGAGCGGCTAGGTTTTATCATCGAGGCTGAGTCCGGCGGGTTTACCGCGCCGATGCGCGCGGCTGCCCGCGCGGCCAAGGACTCGTCCGCCGATATTAAGGAATCGCTGGCACAGGCTGCGGCGGCCGCCGAAAAGCTGAATCAGATCGAGTCCGGCGGGTTTGCGGCTGCGATGGGCAAGGAAGCCTCGGCCGCGACCGCTGCTGTTCGCGATATTGTTCAGGCCGTAAGCCGGGCACAGCAAAGCCTCGCGCAGCTGAATGCGACGAGCACCGATAACTTCGCGGCGCAGATGGACAAAGCCGCTTCGAGCGCCGAGACCGCAACCAAGCGCATTCTCAACGCCGAGGCGATCCGCGCCCGCTTTCGCGCGCAGCAGGGAGCGGATCGCAACGTTGACATATTCCAGGCCGAAAATGCCGCGCCGAGTCAAACCTTTATAGGGTCGCAGCCGGCTCGCATCCGCACAGCGTACGCCCAGCAGCTCACCCGCAACGACTCGCTCGACTACGGCGCCGCCGCTTCGCAGAACTCACAGAGGCTGGCTGAACAGCAGCGGGTCGTGACCGAACTCGAAGCGCGCGCCGTGCAGGAGGAGAAACTCCACGCGCAGGCGCTCCAGGCGCTGGACCGCGCGCTCGGTATCCAGAACGCGGCGCTGGGGGAAAGCGCGGAAGCGCATCGCCGCTACTCATCCGCGGTGCACGAATCGGGCAAGGCCGTCAGTGACGGGATTCCCGACCGGGTCAAGGCTGACGCTGCCCTGCGCGCGCTGAACGGCAACTTGTTTACGGGGGTGCGAGCCGCGGGCACCTTTGCCGCTTCCATTCAAGGCATCGAACCGCTGCTCGCAGGCGCGTTTACCGCGGTCGGGGCCATTGCTCTCGCTGGCACGCTGGTCGAGCTTGGCAAGCATGCGCTGGAAGCGATGGAAAACTTCGTTGAGCTGAAATCCGCAATTGATTCGATTCAATCCGAGCAAATCACTGTCGACGTCAGGCTGAAGGCCGACAAAGCTTCAATGGAGCAGGACCTCGAAAAAATCATCGAGGACAACTACTCGACGCCCAAGAATCACGAGCTGGGACGCACGGCGGCAATGCGCCAGCGGCTTGCTTATCAGCAGTCGAACGGGGTTGATCTCAATAGCTACTTCGAATCGGATACGTATAAGAAACTTCCAGACGACATCAAGGGCGCGGGCGGCAAGAGCTACGAATCGCTTTACAGGAATGTCGCTCCAGGTGATCTCCCGGGGCGTTTAAGTTCGATTACGCAGGAAGTCGCGACGCTCAAAGACCGCCTGCAGCAGGGTATCGACAATGGCGGAGTTTTCCGGTCCGATGTCGATGGGCGCTCGCAAAGCAGCGGTCGCGATCCCAAGGCTTACCTCACGGCGCGTCTTGGAGTTGCTCAGCAGATACAGGCGCAACTTTCCTCGGCAAGCCAGACCCGCGATTACTCGATCCAGGCGACGCAGAGCGACATCGGTGCGGATCAGCGCCAAGCGGACTACGCAAGTAAGCAGCAGGCCACGGCAGCCGGTAAAAAAGCAAACGAAGAACGCCTGCGAGCGCTCGAAGCAGGGGCGGTGCATGAAAAAGCGATCTACGGCACGGGGATTTACAACGCGCAGCGTTACTGGCAGCAGTACGTCAACGTGTTCGAAGCCGGGTCAGACCAGTACAACGCTGTCCAAGCCAAGATCGCGGACGGGCAGGACCACCAAGACCTTTTCAAAAAGGCAGCCGAGATGCGCGTAAAGGCGCAGGAAGCAGCCGGGCGAGACTCGTCTGAAATGGTGCGGCAAGCCGACCTCGGCGCGAAGCTCTCAAATGAGCAGAGCGATGACGCCCTGCACACCGGGCCGCGGTACACGCAGTTCCGGCGCGAGCAGTATGCGGCGCAGGGTGAACC
>CAXTVG010000286.1:0-3662 GCA_964247505.1 uncultured Acidobacteriaceae bacterium | reverse complement strand
GGCGAGGGTATCGCCGTCGGGGGATAGGGCGAAATTGTCGCCGGAGGTGAGGATGGGAGTGGCATCGAGAACGGTATCGAGCTTGCCGGTGGCGATCGAGAAAACCCCGACGGGCTGGCCGACGATGGAGGCTTCATCCACCGGGTCCAGGGTAGCGAGCTCGTGGTTGACCTCGACCGAGCCATAGGCAAAGCGGTTGCCGGTGTTCGAGTAAGCGAACGTACCCCAGGTGAAGCGGCTTTGCCAAACCTGCTCCCACAGTTTGCGGCCCTGTAAGTCGAAAGCCTGGACAAGGTGGTCGGGGGACATGGGGAGGCAGGTCCAGGCGAGAAAGGCGTACTCGCTGATGGGTTCGATTTTGGGCTCGCAGGGGCTCAGGACGGTGGTGACGGGGTGAGATTCGCCTTGAAAGGTGGCGAGGGTGACAGTCCACTGCTTGCCTTTGCCCTGTTCCACGCCGAGATAACCGCCGTCGACCATGGGCAAGACAACGAGGCGGGCGATGCGCCCGGCGCGGCGGGCGGATCGGGCATGGGTGTCGACGACCAGGAGCGAGTATTCCTTTGGTTTGTCGAAGAAGCGTGGGGCGTCGTCGCCCAGGGATGGCGCGTTCGCGGCCGGCTCGGTGTCCTCTTTCACGGGTTTGGCGAACTGGACGGTAAGCGTGCTCGCGTCGGGGGAGAGCTGGACGGAGGCGAGGGTGCCTTCGGGATGAAGATAGGGCTTGAGGGTGAGAGTTTTGTCGCCGACGTACAGGGTGTCGCGCTGGCGCATGAGGAAAAAGCCGTTGCGGAGGTTCCACAGATAGCGGCTGCGGTCGTGGAGACGCCAGGTGCCTTCGGCCTCGATCTTGCCGGTGGGAAGAGTGAGGACGAGGGCGCGGATGGTCTGGTCCTGGTCCTCGGGCGGGTCGTCGGGCTCGCGGCGCATGAGCTTGGCGGTATGGATGGTGAACAGTAGGTGGGGCGCGTCGTGGAAGTCGAGGGTGGCGGCGGGGACGCGGTAGGGCATGTAGAAACGCGACGGGGGAACGAAGCCGAGCGGCTCAACGGGAATGCGGGCGGCGGGGACTGGCGGCGTCTCAGCAAAAGCGCCCAGCGGCAGGCAGCAAAGAGCCGCGCTTAGAAGACAGCCTCGCGCGCTGTGCCGAAGGAGCATACCTCCTTATTGTGCAACAAGGATGGCGGATCGATTTCATGCGGGGCTGGACTCCCTTTTCCGGGATGGCGGCGCGGTCGCGCGATGCGCGTCTTTGGGCGAGGCATCCTAACCCGCAAGATCGCTGGGTGATGGGGGTTTGTGTGGAGCGCGAGGGGCGTTTTCCGTATGCGACGACCTTTGCGGCTGCGGGGGCGATGCGGCCGGCTTTGGAGCTGTATCGCGCGTGTGACCGGGACGGGGAGGACAACCGGGCGGCGCTGAAGAAAAGCGGGCGGCTGGCCATGCCGGTGCTCGCGCTTGGCGGCGAGTCGAGCTTTTTTGTGCCGATCGCGAAGGAGATGCTGGGCGAGGTCGCAAAGCACGTGACGGTAGCGGGCATTCCGCACAGCGGGCACTGGGTTGCGGAGGAGAATCCGGAAGCGCTGGTAAAGGAATTGCTGCGGTTTTGCCGGGGAGGGAAGGGATGGAGCTGAAGAGGTTCAATGTGTCGGTGCGGCGCTTCAACCCGCGGCAAGGGTTGGAGAGCGGCGAGGATTTTGTGCTGCCGGTGGACAGCCCGGACGCCGAACATGCGGCTTCGGCGGCGATGTCGAATGCTGTCGCGTTTACGACCAAGGTGCAGGGCGGGGCGGTGGCTTCGGTTGCGTTTTGCTGTACGGGTGTGAGCGAGCGGGAGTAAGTGGGTTTTCTCCCGCTATACAGTCTCTTTCCTGATGTGGAAGTGCGAGGCCGGTCGTGAGCCTTCGCTCACGAAAACCCACGTCTCAAAAGCGAGACGTGGGGCACCCGTCTTGTTGGCTGCACTGCGTTTCGTCTTCGCGTACAGCATCGGCGAAGTAATTCAGGCCTGGAAATTGAGACAATGCTGGTGAATGAGACTGGCTTTGCTCTTTCTTTTGCTTTCCCTGAGCTGCGCGTTTGCGCCTGTGTGCGTGGCCGGACAAGGCTTGCACGCCTTTGACCCGGCGCTGCGGGACACAGCCGCGGACCCGTGCGTGGACTTCTACCAGTACGCATGCGGGGGTTGGCTGAAGGCGCATCCAGTTCCGGCGGACCGGTCCAGCTATGGGCGGGACACAGAGGTTGAGGACGCTTCGGACGCGGTGCTGCGGGGGATTCTGGAGCAAGCCGCGGCGGGCGGGCATGGGCGCGAAGCCGATGAGCAAAAGATTGGGGATGCGTACGCGGCGTGTATGGATACGGCGGCGATCGATGCGGCTGGGTTGAAGCCTTTGGCGGCGCAACTGGCGGCGATCGACGCGGTGGTGAGCAAGAAAGCGCTGCCGGAGCTGCTGGCGGCGATGCACCGGGAGGGTGCCGACGGGTTTTTCCAGTTTGGGCCGCAGCCGGATGCGCGGGACGCGGCCAGGGTCATCGCGGCGGTGACACAGCCGCTTTTAGGCCTGCCGGAAAAGGGATACTACGAGCGAACGGATGGGGCGAGCGCGCAGCTGCGGGAGCTGTATGTGAGGCACATACGGCGGACCTTTCTGCTGCTCGGGGAGGAAAAGACGCAGGCCGCGCGGGATGCGAACACGGCGCTGCGGGTGGAAACCAGGCTGGCGGCCGCGTCGCTGACCGAAGAAGAGCTGCGTGAGCCGAAGCTGGTGTATCACCGGACGCCGCTGGCGCAGTTCGAGGCGAACTCGCCGGAGCTGGGGTTTGCGCGGTACCTGCGAGCGGTGGGCGCGCCGGCGGTGGGCAGCTTAAATGTTGCGGAGCCCTTGTACTTTTTATCGCTTGAGGAGCTGTTGGGAACGATAAGCCTGGCCGATAGCAAGGTGTATCTGCGGTGGACGCTGGTGCGCTCGATGCGGGCCACCGTCCTGCCCCGCGCGCTGGATGAGGAGGATTTCGCATTTTATGGACAGACGCTGAACGGCACGCCGGAGCAGCAGCCGCGCTGGAAGCGGTGCGTGGAAACGGTGGACGGGGAGCTGGGCGATGCGCTGGGAAAGGTGTACGTGGCGCAGCGGTTTTCGCCCGCGGAAAAAGCGCGCACGGAGGAGATGACGCGGGCGATTGAGGCGGCGGCGGATCGGGATCTCCGTACGCTGCCGTGGATGAGCGAGGAAACCCGGGCGGAGGCGCGGCGGAAGCTGGGGCTGGTCGCGAACAACATCGGCTATCCGGCGAAGTGGCGGGACTATTCGAGTCTGGAGGTGGCGCGGAACGACGCGTTTGGGAATGCGGAACGCGCCGGGGCGTTTGAACGGGCGCGGCAGGAGCGGGAGATTGGCGGCCCGGTAGACCGGGGCGAGTGGGAGATGACGGCACCGGCGGTGAACGCGTTCTATGACCCGCACCGGAACAGCGTGAATTTTCCGGCGGGGATATTGCAGCCCCCATATTTCGACCCAACGCAGAACGACGCGGTGAATTTCGGGTCGGCCGGGGCGGTGATTGGGCATGAGCTGACGCATGGGTTCGATGATGAAGGGCGGCAGTTCGACGGGTTGGGGAACCTGCGGGACTGGTGGAGCGCGGGCGATGCGCGGGCG
>CAXTVG010000285.1:0-3669 GCA_964247505.1 uncultured Acidobacteriaceae bacterium | reverse complement strand
TGCCCGCATCCGCGTTGGGATAGCAAAAAATCAACTGCTGGTCCATCTGCTCGAACGCGGTAAACAGCGCGTCGGCCTCCGCGTTGGTATCGGCCAACAGAGTGACCGGGTGATACGCGACCAGCGCCGCCGGGCGCGACAGATCCAGATCGAGACGCCGCTCAATCTCCGCGCGACCGAACAGCGCGCTCTTGCGCAGGTGGTCGAGCGAAGGCGCGCCCGCCCGGTGCACGCGCCACGGCTCCTCGCCCATCGCGATCACCCGCGCCCGCGCGCCCTCGGTCGAGGTGAAATGAATGTGGCTCATCTTGGTCAGCGCGTTGCGCACCGCGTCGTCGATCGCGCCTTGGCTCCGCTCGCCGCCTTCAATGTGCGCGATAGGAATGCGCAGCGCCAGCGCCACCGACGCGGGCGCGAGCATCTCGTAGCGGTCCGCGATCAACAGCAATAAGTCGGGCCGCATCGCCGCCAGCGTATCGGCAAGCGAAAGCACCGCCACCCCAATGCTCTTCGCCATCCCCACATCCGTATCCGAACTCAGCAGGCACTCCAGCCGCGCGGCGATCGGCAGCCCGTCCGCTTCGATCTCGCGCACCGTGCTGCCGAACTCCGGCGACAAATGCGAGGCGAGCACGATCAGCTTGAGCTCCAGCTCCGGGTGCTCGGCAATGGCCCGCAGCGGCCAGTACAGATGGCTGTAGTCAGCCCTTGAGGTAGTCACGACGGCGATGGTTTTCTTCATAGCGGGCGCGCCTCCGCATACGCGAGCAGCGCCGGGCTGGGCCGGTAGGCAGGCAGGATTTCCGCAATCGCGCGCAGCAACGCCTGCACATCCCGCGCCCCCACCGCTGCGTCGATCCCCCCAACGGAAATGCCGGCCAGCACAACGCCTGCCTCGACCAGCGATAATTGGCTCACGCTCGACGTCCGCGCCGACTCATCGCGCGCGAGCATCGACTCGTGCAGCCGCTCCCCCGGGCGCAGTCCGGTGTCCGCGAAGGAGACCGTTGCCGGCTCGCGGCCCGCGCTGCGCACCAGAAATCCGGCCAGGTCGACGACGCGCTGCGGCGCACCCGCGCGCGGAATCGCGAGTGCGTCATTCTCCTCAAGCAGCAGCCCCGAAAGCAGCACTCCTACCGCCTCCTCCAGAGAGAAAAAATACCGCGTGCACTCCCGGTCTGTAATCGTAAGCGGGCCGCCACGCGCCATTTCCCGCTCCAACGCCGGAACCACGCTTCCGGTCGAACCCAGCACATTCCCCAGACGAACCGCCAAGGCCTGCGCAGGCCCCGCGTTGCCCAGCACCAGCAGCTCGGCAATGCGCTTGGTCGCGCCCATCATGCTCGCCGGTTCCACCGCTTTGTCCGTCGAAATCAGCACAAACTGCGCCGCTCCTGCCTCGTTCGCGGCCGCCAGCGCCGCGCGTGTACCTAGAACATTGGTCCGCGCCGCCGCCAGCGGATTCGTCTCCATCAGCCACACATGCTTGGCAGCAGCCGCGTGGAAAACCACATCCGGTCGCCGCCCCATGAACAGCTCCCGCAGCAGCGCCGCATCGCAAACGTCGCCCACAACCAAATCTCGCGGTGCATCCCCGAGCTCCGTTTCCAGCTCGTGCAATCCATGCTCGACGATGTCCAGCAGCACGAGCCGCCGTGGCGCAAAGCGGCAAAGCGCACGCGCCAGCGCCGACCCAATCAACCCTCCGGCCCCGGTGATCGCGACCGTTTTCCCCTCCAGCTTGCGCCCGAGCGCGCCGGTATCCACCCCGCCCGCGGCGCGCCCCAAAAATGCAGCCCAGTTGTGGTCATTTCCCAGCATCGTCGCCCACTCAGTCTAAAGCAGCTTCCAACAGCCTCTCGCCCGCGCAAGCTCATCGCGGAAGTCAGCCTGCAGCGCCGCCACACTTCAAGCGAAAATCAACCCACACGGGTGCCCCACGTCTCGATTCTGAGACGTGGGTTCTCCGTCCGCCAAAGCCCCAAACCTTCTTTCCCCAGCCACCCACACGGGTGCCCCACGTCTCGATCCTGAGACGTGGGTTCTCCTGAGCGAAAGCTCAGGACCGCTTTCCGGCAGCTGCTCACCTACGAAACCCGGCAAAAGCAATCTCACGAGTGGCCGCCATCACCCCGCGACTCGCTATTGCCACGCACTCGCCGCCGGGCCGACACTGAATCGATGAGCATCGCCCTCAAGCCTGCCGTGGAACAACTCGCGCTCCTGCGCTCCCGAAAGCTCTCCGCGCCCGAGCTCGCCGAGGAGCACATCCGCCGCATCGAGCGCCTCAACCCCGCGCTCAACGCCAGCATCGACTTCAACGCGGACCGGGTGCGCGCACAGGCCCGGAACCCCGCGCCCGGCCCGCTCTCCGGCCTGCCCGTCACCATCAAGGCTTCCATCGAAGTCGCCGGCTACCGTTGCGAAGTTGGCAGCCTCCTGCGGCGCGGCGAGGTCGCCATGCGCGACGCCGAGGCCGTGCGCCACCTGCGCGAAGCGGGTGCCGTCATCCTCGGCATCACCAACTGCCCCGAGTTCCTGATGGCGTATGAAACCGACAACCTCCTCCACGGCCGCACCCTCAATCCCTGGGACCCCGACCGCACACCGGGCGGGTCGAGCGGCGGCGAAGCCGCAGCCATCGCCGCAGGTCTTTCCCCCGCGGGCCTCGGCAGCGACAGCGGCGGCTCCGTGCGCGAACCCGCCCACTTTTCCGGCATCTGCGCACTCAAGCCCACCGCCGGGCGCATCTCCGCCTTCGGCCACGTACCGCCCTGCGTGGGTCCGTTCTCCACCCTCGGCGCCATCGGCCCCATGGCGCGCACCATCGCCGACGTCGCATTGCTCTTCCGCATCGCCTCCGGGCCAAACCCGGCAAGCGCTCCTGTCCCGTATCGCGAAGTTCCGCTCGAAGAAGCGAAGCAGGTCCCCATCGGCTGGTTCGAAGACGACGGCCCCATCACCCCGGAAACGCGCCGCGCCGTTGCCCTTGCCGCCGCCGCGCTCCGCGAGCAGGGTTTCCGCGTGGAACAGATCGCGCCGCCACCCTCGCTCGAGGCCGCCCGCAAGCTTTGGGACGTATTCTTCGTCCAGTGCGGTGCCATGTTCTATGAAGCCACCATCGCGGGCCGCCGCGACGAGTTAAGCCCCGTGTTCCGCGACTTCCTCGCCATCGCCGCCTCGCGCGCCCCGCTGAACGCGACGACTCTGCTCCACGCCTGGGCCGATCTCGACCTGGTCCTCCGACGGCTGCTCGAAGAAATGCGCGATCACCCGCTGCTGCTCACCCCGGTCTGCGCCATCCCCGCCTTCCAGCACGGCGAGCGCGCATGGACCGTCGACGGGCAGCAGGTCGAATACCTCGAAGCCATGCGTTTCATGCAATGGTTCAACTTCCTGGGCGCCCCCGCCGCCGTGGTCCCAGTCAGTCAGTCGGACGACGGCCTGCCCATCGGCGTGCAAATCGCGGGGATCCCCTACGCAGACGAACTGGTGCTCACCGTCGCCGGCGCACTCGACACCGCGTTCGGCTACCGCCCCCCACCACTCGCGCTCCGCTGAATCGGCGCGGAGCCTACCGCGAAAGCACTCCCCTGATGCTGTAAAGCCTTACCCCAGCCTCCAACAACCAACACGGGTTCAACAACTAACACGGGTGCCCCATGTCTC
>CAXTVG010000284.1:0-3686 GCA_964247505.1 uncultured Acidobacteriaceae bacterium | reverse complement strand
CCCCGATCGCGCCTACCACTGCGCCGCCCCGCTTTAAGGGAATCCCACCCGCGAAGATCATGATCCGGCCCCCATTCGAGGTGTGGATGCCAAAAAACTGCTGCCCCGGCTGCGAGTTGTCGCCCAGGTCCTTGGTTGCAATGTCGAAAGCCCGCGACGTAAACGCCTTGTTAATGGATATGTCGATCGACCCGAGCCAAGCGCCCGCCATCCGCGCAAACGCGAGCAGATTGCCGCCCTCGTCCACCACCGCCACGTTCATCGGCTGGCCGATCTCCGCAGCCTTCTTTTCCGCCGCCGCAATCACCTGCCGCGCCTGCTCAAGCGTAAGTTCCTGTGCCATAGTGCTCCTTACTCCCCTGGAATTTCCCAGCCCTTGTTCGTCAACTGGAGGTCTGCCCTGCGCTGCTCTGTGGACTGCCCGGACATTTCTCGTTGGATGCCGGGAAAGGCCGCCTGCACATCCGGACGCTTCGCCCAGCCGGCCACATCGGCGAGCTTATAGGTATAGGTCACCTCGGTCATCGTCACAGGGCCCAGGTTGGCAGGCTCGGTCCACTTCACCACCGCGTCCACCTTCTCCTGCCCGTAGCACAGCTGCGTCGTCGAGCCGAAAAAGCCTCCTTTGCTTTGGCGCAGGTACTTCTTGCCTTCATCTGTGAGCTCGTAGCGGGTCATCGGCTCTGGATTCGTTGACTCGCCAAACATGTCGCGGCTCTTTGCAACTGTGCGCGAGGAGCGCAGAAGCCCGGCCTTGGCCAGAGCCTTGAGCCCGTCATCATGATGGAACCTGAGCTGCGAATCCGGCACGTCGGAGGGGAAGCCCCCGGTCATCGCAACGCAGGCACCATCCTGCTTGACGAGATGCTGGTCGATGGCCTTCTCGAAATTGCTGTCGCTCGGCTTTTTCGGGTCGCCGCAGCCGCAAAATGCCGCCACAAGCGCGGCGGAAAGAATCGCGGGGAGAATGGAAACAAATCGCTGCATAGGTCCTCGAAAATGTGGGATTGACAATTCCATTCCGTCGCCTGTGAAACCGCGAGCACAGAAGACAGGAAAACGTTACGATACAGGTTTGGGCGCTGCTCCGCATCTCCGGCAGCCTCACCCCAAAAATTCACAGTGCCGTGCGGCTCGCCGCGCTGCCCGTGTGTTACGTTTTCATCGCGACTACCTCGCGCAACCATCTCGGAGGAACACCAATTGGGAAAAAGCATGGTCCCCAAGCGCCTTTTCTTCACCAAGGGCGTGGGACGCCACAAGGAACGGCTGACTTCGTTTGAAATGGCGCTGCGCGATGCCGGCGTCGCCTCGCAAAACCTGGTCCGCGTTTCGTCGATCTTTCCGCCGCAGGCCAAAATGATCAGCCGCAAGGAAGGCCTGACGTACCTGTCCCCCGGCGAGGTCGTCTTCGCCGTGATCGCCGAAAACTCGACCCGCGAGCCCCATCGCCTGGTCACTTCGTCCATCGGCGTCGCCATCCCGACCGACCGCAACACCTACGGCTACCTGAGCGAGCACCACTCCTTCGGCGAAACCGAGGAGCAGGCGGGCGAATACGCCGAGGAGCTCGCGGCCGAAATGCTTGCGACCACGCTCGACGTCGAGTTCGACCCCGACGCCAGCTGGGACGAGAAAAAAGAGATCTACAAAATCTCCGACAAAATCGTCCGCACCGCCAACGTCACCCAGTCCGCCGTGGGCGACAAGCGCGGGCTGTGGACCACCACGATTGCTGCCGCTATTTTGATCTTCGAGTAAACGCGCCGCAGTCTGCCACGGGCGCGGGCTTCGGCTCGCGCTTTCCGTTTTGAGGAGCCTTCCCATGCCGTCCAACCGCAACTTCCGCATCGGCCTGGTGCAAATGCACTGCACCCCCTCGCCGGACGAAAACCTCGACCGCGCCGCCGAATGGGTCCGCCGCGCCGCGCGCGAAGGCGCGCAGATCATCTGCCTGCCCGAGCTGTTCCGCGCCCAGTACTTTTGCCAGCGCGAGGACATCGCCCTGTTCGACCTGGCCGAGCCGATCCCCGGCGAGAGCACGGAGAGGCTGGGCGCGGTGGCGCGCGAGGAGAAAGTGACCGTCATCGCGTCTCTTTTTGAGCGCCGGGCGGCCGGGCTCTACCACAACACAGCGGTCACGCTCGGCCCCGACGGTGCCATCGTGAGTGTGTATCGCAAAATGCACATCCCCGACGACCCGCTCTATTACGAGAAGTTCTACTTCACCCCTGGCGACCTGGGCTTTCGCGCCTATGACACCGCCGTGGGCCGGGTGGGCACGCTGGTGTGCTGGGACCAGTGGTACCCCGAGGGCGCGCGCATCACCGCTCTCCAGGGCGCGAACGTGCTCTTTTACCCCACCGCCATCGGCTGGCACCCGCACGAAAAAGCCTCGCACGGCCCAGCCCAGTACGAAGCCTGGCAGACCGTCCAGCGCGGCCATGCTATCTCGAACGGCGTGTACGTCGCCGCGCCCAATCGCGTCGGCATGGAGGACGGCGACATCCGCGGCAACCGCGCGGAGGGGCCGGGCCTGGAGTTCTGGGGCGGCTCGTTTATCGCCGACCCTTTCGGGCGCGTGATTGCGCAGGCCTCGCATGACCGCGAGGAGATTCTGGTCGCCGAGGTCGACCTCGCGGGCCTGGAAGAACAGCGCCGCAACTGGCCCTTTCTGCGCGACCGTCGAATCGACGCGTACGGGCCTATCGTGCACCGATTCCTCGACGCGCCCGGAGCGGTGAAGTGACGCCGCGCGAGCAGGGCTTCCGCATGCCCGCTGAGTGGGCCCCGCATGAAGCTACCTGGATCGCCTGGCCGCACAACGCAGCGGACTGGCCGGGGCGCTTCCAGCCTATCCCGTGGGTGTACGCCGAAATCGTGCGCGCCCTCGCCCGGGTCGAGCAGGTCCACATCCTGGTTAACGATGCCGAAGCCGAAAAGCGCGCCCGCGGCATCCTGCGCCGCGCGGGCGCGAACTTGGCCGCGGTTCACTTCCACCCCTGGCCCACGAACCGCATCTGGACCCGCGATTCCGGGCCGATTTTCGTCCAAAACGACCAAAAAGCCCTCGGCATTACGGACTGGCGCTTCAACGCCTGGGCCAAGTACCCGGACTGGCAGCTCGACGATGCCCTGCCAGCGAAAGCCGCCGAGCTGCTGCGCCTGCCCGCCTGGCAGCCCGAGCTCGACGGGGAGCGGATCGTATTGGAAGGCGGCTCCATCGACACCAACGGCGCGGGCGTCCTGCTGACCACGGAAGAGTGCCTTCTAAGCCCGGTGCAAGCCCGCAACCCCGGCCTCTCGCGCGAGCAGCTGGAGCAGGTTTTCCGCGCCTATCTCGGCATCGAGCAAGTGATCTGGCTCAACCGCGGCATCGCCGGCGACGACACCCACGGCCACGTCGATGACATCACCCGCTTTGTGGACGAAAACACGATTGTCACCGTGGTTGAGCCCAACAAAGCGGACGAAAACCACGCGCCGCTCGCCGAAAACCTCGATCTTTTGCACGCTGCCCGCAATCTCAGGGGCGAGCCGTTCCGCGTGGTCGCCCTCCCCTGCCCCGCTCCGGTCGTTTTCGAAAACCAGCGCCTCCCCGCCTCCTACGCCAACTTTTACATTGCAAATGGGTTGGTTCTCGTGCCAACATTCAACGACCCTAGCGACCGCATTGCCCTCAACAC
>CAXTVG010000283.1:0-3699 GCA_964247505.1 uncultured Acidobacteriaceae bacterium | reverse complement strand
TCCCCGGCCCGCAAGGCCCGACCGGCCCCGACAATACCGCCGCGCTGACCGCCGCGAATGCCGCGCAGGCGACGGCGAACGCGGCTCTGCCCGCGACGGGCGGCGCGATGAGCGGACCTATCGCCCTTGCCAACGACAGCCCGACGGGCAGCCAGGCGGCCAGCGCCAACTATGTCCAGGCGCAGATTAAGCCTGTTGCGGCAACGGCCGCCAGCGCCGTGCAGCCCGGCACCACGCCGAGCCTGGCCGGCCTTGTGCTGCCATCGTTCGCGGGCAAAGCCGGCTGTGTTGTCCCGGATGCGGTGGGCAATCTCACGCTGGGCGTGTGCGGCGGCTCGGGAGGTTCCGGCGGCTCGGGTTCGGCGATTCCGGCTGCGCCCTCGGGCGCAACCACCTACAGCAACCTGCAGACGCAAGGCAGCGGCAACCCCGGTACGTGGACAGTGTGCTCCTCAGCGACCGACCCTTCGGGGGTCTGTGGCGGCGGCACAACCCCGAGCGGGTCGCTGGCCTCGGGCTCCGGCTCGCAGAGCTTCAACGTGAGCTCGCCCTCGCTGAGCGGGTCGGCGATGTCGTTTACCTCGAACGGCGCGTACTACAACGCGCTCGCATTCGACAAGTTCCGCTGTCAGATCACGGCGCAGGGCGCGACCGCTACCACGGGCACGATGACCCTCACGGTCGCCACGCCGACGCAGACACAGAACAGCATTACGTTCAACGCGAGCGCAGTGGATACGCAGTACACCGTGCAGGCGATCCAGATCTACGACGGCTCGGGCAATCTGGTTTTCAACTCGGCCAGCCAGTCTCCGACGACGCCGATCACCTACACCGAAACCGGTTTAAGCGGCGCGCACAGTTTCGTCATCAAGAGCTTCAACTCGAACAACGGCCAGATCGCGTCGGTGACCATCGGCGCGACGTTTGGGACCAACTGCGGCGGCGGCCAGCCGATGAATCTCTCGGACGACCGTTCGGTCTACGTGCCTTCGGCCTCGGTGAGCGGGCTGACCGGGCTGGAGTTCGACCCGGACTACTACGACGGAACCTATGAGTACTTTCCTTCGCTCCAATGCCGGGCGTCGAACTCGCAGTGGTACCTGTGGAACATGGCCACGAACAGCTGGGTGCAACCGGCCTCGGGCGGCCCGTACCCCTGCAACCTGATCAACCAGCCCAACACCTGGCATCGTGTGCAGTGGTACTCCACGATCAACCCGTCGAACGGCACCTACGCCTACCAAAGCCTGGTGGTGGACGGCGTGACGGTGTTCCAGAATCTAAATCTAAGCTACGGGGCGAAGTCTTACTCGACGAGTGCGCCGACTCTGGTCGTCCAGCAGCAGATCGACAATAACTCCGCCGCCACGTCGACCACGGTGTACTACGACAACTACAAATACGGGCTGTGGTTCGGGCCGCCATCCGGCAACACCCAAGGGTACTCGGGCGCGTGCGCGAGCCCGCATGTCATCACCTACGCGAACGGCTTAGCCGTGAGCTGCCAGTAAAGGAAGTCATGGCCTTCGCGACCCCGAGCCGCATCTCGAACTTCCTGAACACCGGCATTGACTTGTTCCAGCTGCCGAGCTCGCCCGGCTTCCGGCAGATCGAGTGGGCGCCTGTGGACGCGACGGTGAGCAACATCAGCCCGTACACCCGGCAGGAGCAGGTGCAGATGTGGGCGGGCGGCGAATACTGGGCAGGGACCCTGACCCTGCCGACGCTCTCGCGGGCGGACGCGGCGGCGTGGACCGCGGCGCTGCTGGCGCTGCGCGGGACGACGCACGCATTCCAGGTGCAGGACCAGGCGTACATCGGCATGCAGAACCCGGCCAACGCGTTCGGCGGGCAGCCGTCGCTCGGCGGCGTCCCCTACAACGGCATCACCCACGCGCCCGGCACCACGGCAATCACCACCGTGGGCTGGCCCGCGAATCAAGCCAGGGTGTTGACGCCCGGCGACTACCTGCAGATAGGCTGGCGGCTGCATCGCGTGGTGGGCGAAGTGGACTCGGACGCGGGCGGTAATGCGGCGATTCCCATTTGGCCATCGCTCAGGGAAACGCCCGCCCAGGGCACATCGGTAGACGTCGTGCAGCCAGTGGGCATTTTCCGGCGCGCCGATAAAGTATTGAACTGGTCGACCAACTACGACGGCACCACAACTCTGAGTTTCAAGATCGTGGAGGTACGCTGATGCCCCGGCAGCTTGACCCTACCTTCTCGGCGGCGCTCCAGGGCGGCGTGATCCTGCCATTCTTCGCGGTGGACCTGCAGTTTAAGTCGGGTGCGTACCACCTGGCGTCGACGCCTTGGCCAATCACCCTCGGCAACGGCACAACCTACACCGGCACCGGTTCGCTGGGCAAGATTGGCGCGGTGCGCGAAACCATGGACGTTGAGGCAACAGGCATCACGGTCACTCTGAGCGGCGTCGATACGGCAATCCTGCAGGAGTGCCTGGAAGACATCCAGCTGGGCGCGCCGGCGACGGTGTACTTTGGCGCGCTGAATCCGGCCAATCCCTCGCAGGCGCTCGGCAACCCCAGCGTGTATTACCAGGGGCTCGTCGATCAGCCTTCGCACACCAGCGGGCCGGAGACCTGCTCTATCTCGCTCGCGATTGAGTCGCGCATGCTGCGGTTGCAATCGGGCGGCCAGCAGCGGCGGTACACCTCGGCGGACCAGCGCATCACGCACCCAGACGATACGTTTTTCAGCTGGGTAGAGAGCTTAAACGACCGCGCGCTGCGGTTCGGCTACTGAGTCAAAGGGCAATACGCAGGTCAAGTTTTGTCGCTGTGGGCTCGACCACCTGAACGATTCCGTGACCGGGATTGGTTTCCTTGCGCACGCGCAGGATGCCGAGCCGCCGCAGTGCTTGCACGTCGCGCGTAACGGCTTTGCGATCGCGCCCCAGCTCCTCGGCGAGCGCGGAGATAGACTTCCGGCTTTGACGCGCGACCGAGAGCAGCCGCAGCCGTTCCGGAGTGAGCAACTGCAGCAGGTCGTCCAGTGTTTCGATTGAGATACTGTTTTCATTTTCAACAGCTTCTTTACGGTCGAGCTTGAGCGCCAATGCCTGTGCCCGTCCCCAAAATTCTTGCTCCGACTCTAGTTTGACTGTGACCTTCATGCTTCTCTCCTGATTGTTTCCACCTCGTCCATAAAGCGTTGCAAGGTCGCCTCGTAGCTTGTGAACTCTACCTGTTCAGCATGTCCCATGAAATGCCGTTCATGGAATCCGTGGGCGTTATCAAAGCCGACTGCGCGCCCGTGGTCAGCCCGGCACAGCCCGTGATGAATAAAAGCCAGGTTATATCGCACCACATCTTCCTTGTGGTCGAGGTGAACTTCGATACTGATTAAGCCCACGCTTCCGGAGGCGCAGCGCACCCGCTTTCTGCGGCGGACCGTGACGGGTTTCGGCGTTCTGTTCACATGAAAAGAATACATCAGGCGAGGCGCTATCAGCCACATCTGGAGAGGCTTTTGTATGACGCGTGTTCCACATTGGGACGTCAAACTCGCTGAGTTCCTCTACGCCCGCGCGCGGGAACCGTTTGCCTGGGGCAAGAACGATTGTTGCCTGTTCGCGGCGGACGCCATCGAGGCCATCACAGGCGTGGACATCGCGGCCGGGCTGCGCGGGTACTCCACGGAGCGCGGCGCGGCGCTCACCTTGGCAAGGGG
>CAXTVG010000282.1:1653-3704 GCA_964247505.1 uncultured Acidobacteriaceae bacterium | reverse complement strand
GCTGCGACATTGCCCGCCCCCGCCCGGTGAGCCGGGGCAGCATGTACTCCAGCTGCGCCAGCTCCACCTGGAGCTGGCCCTCGCGCGTCCTGGCATGGCGGGCAAAAATGTCGAGGATCAGCTGCGTCCGGTCAATCACCGGCACCGGCAGCGCGTCTTCCAGGTTGCGCAGCTGCGTAGGGCTCAGGTCGTAATCGACCAGGATGACGGAAGCCTGCGAGGACGCAGCCGCCCCGGCCAGCTCTTCTACTTTGCCCGCGCCAATCAGGGTTGCCGGGTCGGGTCGCGCGCGCCGCTGCTCGAGCGAGCCGACGATTGCCGCACCCGCACCTTGGGCTAGCTCGCGAAACTCAGCCGACGCGTCTTCGGCAGCAAGGGAATGCCAGCTGCCGTCCCGTTCGGCCCCGTTCCGCAGGGAGGCCGCGCTGCGGGCCAGTGCAGCTGTGCGGCCCAGCGTGGGCTTCAATCCTGAAAAGCTGGGGAACAATAAAAATGCACGCTCCGCCGCGCCTCCCGCATGGGCGCCTTCGCCGGCAGGCGGCGCGCCGGGACCAGCCTCATCCATCGCAGGATCAAGTCGAGAGCCAGAACTGGAGGGTGTAGCCCGCAGCGGTGCCGTGTTCGCTCCTTACGCGCCCTGCGCGTGCTCCGCCGGCATACCGGCGCTCGCGGGACCATTGCCCAGCGATGCTCCGTGCGGCGGCCGATGCTCGGTGTGGAGCACGGACCGCGTACTGACCACGGTGGAAATTGCATGTTTAAAGATCAGCTGCTCCTGGCTGTTGTTTTCGAGAAGCACCGAATACTTATCGAAGGAGCGGATTTTTCCGGTCAGCTTCACGCCGCTGACCAGGTAGATCGTAATGGGGGTCTTATCTTTGCGGACCGTGTTGAGAAACGTGTCCTGAATGTTTTGTGCCGGCTTGTTATCCATAGTGCCGATCTCCTCGCGCGTCGAGCGATACCGCGCCCTTTTAGAAGTGACGAACCAAGGGTCCCAAGAGCCGCATGGGCTGCCCCGAGCAGAGCCTGTGGCGCTCGCGTGAACGCTGCTGGGTTGAAAAAACAGCCCAACAAGGGAACAGGAATCGCGCCGCCGGTAGTCAAAAATCTGGGTCAGGCATTTCGGGCGTTTCCGCGCAGAATTGCCTTACCACTAGAATGCCAAACTTTCGTACTATCAGGGAGAAAAAATTGCCCCGTCGGTCACATTCCCGGACTTAGTCTTTCAAGCGTCACCGTTTTCGGCGTTTCAGGGGGTGGTGCGCAAGCCGCGCCGCAGAGCGGGCAGCCTTGGGCGCTGGACCGGCTTCTTCGCCCGGCTTCGGCGGCCCGGGCGTGTCCCGGCGCACAATGCCGCCCTCCAGGCGATATTGCGTTGTGTTCACGGTTGTGGGATGGAAAGAACCTTCATCGTCCTGCGCCACAACCCCGTCCGGAGTTGTGCGAAGGGTGAACGTAGGCTCTTCGCCCATTTTGTCCACCATCTCCTTGCCGATTGCGACAGGCAGGTACCCTTGCTGCTCGCGCAGGCGGTACGCGGTCTCATAGCGGTGCTTCTTCGCATTCCAGATAAACACGCGAACCTGGTCCCAGTCATAGGGCAGGCCGTCCTTGAACGCGCTGGTGACTGTGACATACTGGCCCACCTGGTGCGGTACCGGCGGAGGTGCCGTTTGTTCCGATTCAGATTCCGGAGCCGCGGTGGGGTGGCGCTTGCGCGCGACGGCATCGGCGGCAGCCCGCTTCGCAATGCGTTTCGCTTCTTCCGGCCCGATGTGCTTTGCGGGCGGCTCGCCATTGTCGTAAACCGTGTTGAGCAAATACGCGCCCACGATCCTGCGGCCCTCTGAGTACTGGGCCACCTCGTCCGGCACGTCCACGTCGAAGCCGCGGGCCAGAACCCAACCCACTTTACCGGACGCGTCGCGCACCAGCCACCAGTCCTCCATCGGCTGCGCCATCCAGGGCGCGTTCGGATCCAGATCGGGCGCGGTGTAGCGGTCGGGGTGCGGCGGCGCCTGGGCCCAGATGGTTGAGCCGGATTGCTC
>CAXTVG010000282.1:0-1616 GCA_964247505.1 uncultured Acidobacteriaceae bacterium | reverse complement strand
GGGGCCCGGCGCGCGCGCGGCGGCTTGGGCGTGAGCACCATGCCGGGCGGCAGCGCCTTCGCGACCGATGCCCGCCGCAGCAGCTGGAGCTTGTCGTTGGCGGGCAGCAGGTAGAGGTGCTCGGTTTTGCGCCCGGGCGTCAGGTGCAGGTAGATATCGTCGCGCAGCACAGCAGTCGCCACAGGGGCGTTGTGGTCTTTGTCGAGAGACTGAAACTTATCGAACTCCGCCTGGTCGATGACCGAGTGCTCTTCAAGCCAGCCCACTTTCCCGTCCGGCGTCCGCACCTGATAAAACCGCCGATCGTGCTGGACCACCTCCAGCCGTTCCCCGTTATGGACATCCGCGACATGGTTCGAAACCACGGCCAGGCGGTCCCGCAGATAGGTCCCCTTGGAAACGACGTAAACGTAATGGGGCTGGCCGCCCCGGTGCAGGCGACCGCAGGCGGCGAGAAGCAGCAAAGGGAGCAGAAACCAACAGCGAGGGGCGCGCACAGTCGCCCCAGCATAGCATCGGGCGCGCGCTATGGCGTGGTTACCACAGCGGTAGCTGCGGCCGGCGACGGGCTCCCGGTGGTCGCGGTGGCGGCCGAGGCGAGCGCCCCCGGCGCGGACGCTGTGCTGGCCGCAATCGAGAACACCTGGAGATCGGGCGAGCCGCCCACGCACGCTGCGAACAGATACCCGCCGGACGCGTCCTCGGCCAACGCATACGGGCCGGCTCCGGTCTTAAAGGGAGAGCCGGCAATCGGGGCGAGCGTCCCTGTGCTCGACAGCGTAAACGCGCTCACCGTGTTGGCCGTGGAGTTGGATACATAGGCGTACGCGCCGGTTTTGTCGACCAGCACAGCCTTCGCGCCGAGCCCCGTCTGGTACGGCGAACCGCTGTTCTCGGACGGGGCTCCATTCGCGCCGATCGTGAACGAACGCACGCCGTTGGTGCCGGTTTCGGCAACCAGGAGGAACTGGCCGCTCGGGTCCACGGCGACGCCCTGGTCTGCGTAGCTGTTCCCTGCCGGGTTGATGTGGACGCTGAGCCGGCCGATGTTGCCGCTGGACGGATCGAAGCTCAGCTCGTCGACGCCGCCAGTGCCAAGCGCGGCGAACAGTTGCACTCCGTTCGGCGCGAAAGCAAGCTGAAACGCGCTTCCGTTGTCCACCTGAATTTGCTGGCCTACCTGGGAGAGCGCGCCCGTCGAGGGGTCCAGCCGGTATACGTAGACAAACGGCGCGACATTCGCGCCCGTATTGGAGAGCACCAGCAGCCATTGGCCCGTTGGGTCCACCACCATGGATGCAATGGAGGCCGAAACTGTGATGCTCGCGCCAAGGGTCAGCGAGCCGTCGCTGTTGATCGTGGCCGGGGTCACCTGGCCCAGAGGGCTGCCGATCCACAACCGCGTAGCCGTCGGGTTGATGGCCAGCGCGCTGGGGATAAAGCCGACCTGGGTGGGAGAGTTGGCGAGATTCGCGAGCTTGCCGTTCGTGAGTGAGAACGCCGCCACAGTTTGCAACGATGGATTGCTGTTCGCGACATACACATTTCCGCTGCTCGTGCCGGAACCGGAGCCCCCGCCCGACCCACCGCCAGAGCCGCCCGAACCACCTGAACCT
>CAXTVG010000281.1:0-3705 GCA_964247505.1 uncultured Acidobacteriaceae bacterium | reverse complement strand
TCCAGAAAAATGGAGTCAGGGCGGCAAAGAACAGCAATACCACTGGAGCGGCAGTGATGGGGCATCGCCGTTTCTCGGCCCTTGATTCACGTTATTGGAACAGACGAGTCACTCTCTTGTTGAGCTTCCAAGATTTGGGTAGTTTCCAATGGTGGACGCGGAAGGAATCGAACCTTCAACCTGTCGATTAAGAGTCGAATGCTCTGCCAGTTGAGCTACGCGTCCATTGCCAGCGCCAGGGCGGCGCACGAGCCGGGGTGTTATTCGCGCCCGGCAAGCTGAGTATACCACGCGTTTTTTAGCGCAAAACCCGCGCTGCCGGCGCGAAGCCTAGGCCGTGAAAGCCGACGGCAGGGCGTCGGGGAGGTCGCGCATGTGCGTGAGCACCCGTTCCGCACCCGCGGTCAGCAGGCGCTCCGCGTGGCCCGCGCCGCAATGGCTGCCGCCGGTAAAGCCCCACACCCGCATGCCCGCGGCCCGCGCGCCGCGAACGCCCGGCTCGCTGTCCTCGAGCACCAGGCAGCGCTGCACAGGGGTGCGCATCCACCCCGCGGCGAAAACAAACACATCCGGAGAGGGTTTGCCCGCGGCCACTGAGTGCACGCTGACAATATCCGGCGCGAAATGCCCGTAGAGGCCCACAAAGCGAAGGCCCTGCTCGAGCTTGTGCGGCGCGCTGCTGGAGGCCACGATCTTGGGCAGGCGCAAACGCGGCAGCACCTCGGCCGCGCCTGCAATGGCTTGCAGCTCGTTTTCAAAGGCATAGCTGACGCGTCGCTTCATCGCCGCGTAGTAGGCCGCGGGCACGGGCCGGCCCCAGTCCGCGGCCACCTCAGCCAGGATTTCCCGCTCCGGCCGGCCGGCGAAGCGCCGCACCACATCCTCGGGCGTGATCGGGTAGCCCAGCCGCGTCAGCTCCTCGCTCACCGCCGTACACACCAGGATTTCGCTGTCCACCAGGACGCCATCGCAATCGAAAATCAGCAGCTCGGGCTCGGGGAGGGTCATTTGGGAAGAATTGTTCATCTCCGGTATTCTCTCTCACGATGACCGCGATGCGAATGCTGCTCTTCCCTGCTCTTCTGCTGGCCGGTTTTGGCGACTCGACCTATATACCCAGCCTATGGCGCACGCAGGTTCCGCCAGTCACGCGCGCGTTGCACGATCCGCTGCCTCAAACCGCGGCAAACGTCGAGGCGGGACGGGAAGTCTACAACCGGCGCTGCGCCGGCTGCCATGCAACGGACGGCGGCGGGCGGCGCGGGCGGCCCAGCCTGCGCACAGCGCGGGTTCGCGGCGAAACGGACGGGGAAATCTTCTGGATTCTTGAAAATGGCAGCAAGGGCCACGGTATGCCCGCCTGGCGGCAACTGGGCGATACGGCGCTTTGGCAGCTGGTCGAATACATCCGCTCGATGCCGCCCGCGGCGCAGTAGGCTCGGATCGCCGCTGGAAGAAAAGAGAAAAGGCTCGAAAGCCAAGAGCTTCCGAGCCTTGTCCGTGGAGCTGCCATGGCCGTTTACTTCTTGGTCGACTTAGCGTGGGCTTCTGTGGAGCTCTTGTGCGCTTCGGTAGAGTGGCCGTGAGCCTTAGTCGCGTGCTCCTCGGCGGCCTTGGTGTCACCCTTCTCGTGGTGCTCGGCGGCAGTGCGGTGCGACTGGGCGGCTGTCGCGTGGTGCTCGGCTGCGTTTCCTCTCTTTTGGGTTGTGAACACCCCACTTGTCAGAGGCTCGGGCGGAAGGCTGAGTTGCCCGGCGAACATTGGCAAGGGTGGGTTCTGAGCTTTTGCGCAGAACAACCCACGTCTCAACTTCGAGACGTGGGGCACCCGTGTTTTCTCCTTCCCGAGAGAGCCGCGGCTTGCGTACTCAACCGGCGCGTTGGCGCTTGGCGGTCGCTTTCGCGGCGACTTTCTTCGCGGCGGGGCGCTTCGCGGCAGGCTGCTGGGCCGCGATCGAGGGCTGCTCCGCGGGCGCAGGCTTGTGGGGGGTTCCCTTTTGCGCGAGCGAGGCGCGGAGGGCGTCCATGAGATTGATGACCGGGGCCAGCGGTTTCGGCTTTTTGGGCGGCTCGGGGCCTTCCTCGCCTTGCGCTTTCTGTTCGATCAGGTGCTCGACCCGCTCCTGGTAGACGTTGTGAAAGGCATCGGGGTGGAACGGCGCCCGGAGCGAGCCCATGAACTGCTCCGCGAGCTTCACCTCGGCATCCTGCAGCTCGAGCGGGGCCTGGTCGCCGTACTCGGGGATTTCGCGCACTTCTTCCGGGTAGTAAAGGGTGTGGAGGATGAGGCCGTGCTCGTAGGGACGAATCATGACGACCTGCTCGCGCTGGTGCAGGGTGAGCTTGGCGATGGCACCCAGCTTAAGCTTGTGCATGGCCTGCATCATGAGCGAGTAAGCGCGGCGGCCGGGCTCCTCGGCGACCGTGTAGTAGGAAGTCTCGTAGTAGATGGGATCGACCTCGTCGAGCTCGACGAACTGCTGGATGGCCATGGTTTCACTCGACTCGGCTTCAAGGGCCTTGAGTTCGTCGGGGCGGATCAGGACATAGGTGCCGTCGCCGGTGGGGTAGCCTTTTTCGATCTCGTCGCGGGGCACGACAACGTTTTCAAGCGGGCAATACAGCTGCTGCTTCAGGCGCGTGCCGCAGGTTTTGTGGATCTGGTTGAAGCCGATATGCTCTTCGCGCGCGGCGACGTACATGCGCACCGGCACGGAAATCAACCCGAATGAGATGTAACCCTTCCAAACTGTCGATGCCATCGCTCGCCCCTTTTCGTCGGGTGTTCAGATGACGCCGGTACCGCGCCGGTTACCTCGGAGCAAAGGTAGAGTAGAAGAAGGTGGGGAGGGTGCGTGCCCGGGCTGCAGCGAAGGTTAACAGGCGAGGAACGGCGCGAGCGCCAAAGGGTGTACCTGCGCGATACCGCCGCGCTGGGGACACTGCTGGCGTTGGCGGTGGCGCTTTCGTTTGCGACGTATCTGCTGTTTCACTCGTTTTCCGCGCACCGGGAGATGCTTCAAGCGCGGTGGCGGGCGCGGGGCGAAGCGGCTCTGGCGGCAGGGCGGCCGCTGGTGGCGATCAACGATCTCCACTCGGCGCTGGCCTACGCGCCGGACGACCGGGAGTTACAGATTGAGCTGGCAACAGCACTGGCCGCCGCTGGCCGAACCCAGGAGGCGCAGGTGTATTTCACGACGCTGCTCGAAGCGGAGCCGGGGAGCGGCGTGATTAACCTGCAGATGGCGCGTCTTGCCGCGCGGAACGGCAATGTCCAGGCGGCGGTGGACCACTACGAGGCTTCGATCGACGGAACCTGGCTGGGCGACGCTTTTACGCGGCGGCGCGAGATCCGCCTGGAGCTGGCGCGGTTTCTCATCGCGCAGCACCGGGACGCGGAAGCGCGAGAGATCCTACTGATCACCTCCGGCAACGGGCCGGACAACTTCCCCTTGCAGTTGGAGGTGGGCGGGCTGCTGGAGCAGGCAGGCGGCGCAGCGGACGCGTTGGACGTCTACCAAAAAGCCGCCGCGCACCGGGTGACGCGGTTGCCGGGGCTGGAGGGCGAAGGGCGCGTCGCGGTGGCTCTGGGCCGGTTCGCGCAGGCAAGAAAGTTTCTGGCGCAGGCGGCGGCGGAACCGGGATTCCCCAAGCAGGAGCAGGGCCCGCGCGATGCGGCGCGTGATCTCTTAAAGACCGCGGAGG
>CAXTVG010000280.1:2617-3725 GCA_964247505.1 uncultured Acidobacteriaceae bacterium | reverse complement strand
TCGCTAGAGGCACATTTCTATGTTACGTGTGCAGTGGGTAGCGACTTTGCCAGCACTGGACGGCAGTGAGGTGTAAGGTGCGAAAAGTTTGGGTGGGAGTGTTATGTCCTTATGCGATAAGGGACATTGCGGTTGAGTGATCTTCGAGTACCAAGCCTGCCAACCATGACCGCCCAGTGCTCAAGCGAGCCCTAAAAGCTTGCGTTCCGCTGCGTCCGGAAGGGAAACGAGAACGCGTGAGCCATCGCGTAAGGAGAGCATATACAAATCGTGGCGGCTGCTGGTGTGCGCGTGGAACGTGCCATATCTGCGATTCCAGAACGAACCGTTCGGAGGAAGCGGCCAGCCGACCGCGGCCCGGCGGACGGTAAGTGCACCGAGCGTTGCCGGTTCAACCCGAACGACATTTGCGAGCGGAAGCGTCCAAGTGTGAAGCGGACTTGCGACGCGTAGCTCGTTATGGACGATCACCGTTGTGCGTGGCACAAAGCCAAAAAGGAACATTGCGATAAAGGTTAGGACAAGAAGGGCGATGCCCACGGCCCATGCGGGATGCACTTCGTAAGCAGCAGCAGAGAGGAAAGCCATAGTCGAACCCCCAACTATGTCGCCAGTGTAGCCCCTTGGCGGGCCATGTGGGCTGGATTATTTTGCTGCCTAAAGCAAGCTCGTTGCCAAGGTGCTGTGCATGGTAGAAGGGGAAGCGATTTGCGCCAATCAGCGTTGGTAAGAGGAGTGGCCGGCACGCAAAGTTCGGTGTTTTGGCTCGAGTGGCGAGCTACAGCTCCGAATTGCCTTGCTTTGTAGAAACTCGCTCGACGTCGATCTGCTCCCGGTGCAGGGTTACGACACGCGTATCCAGCACCTCGGTATCGCGCTGGGTTACCCGGATTTCTTCGACGAGCACCAGCTCTTTTCTCACGACGAGCCGCTCTTGCACGATGGGGTAGATGGTCATGGCGCCTTCTTGCCGGACCGGGGGGACGGAGTCCACGGTTTGGTTGAGCGCGACGCGGTCTACCTCAAAGGTCCGGACGGCAAGGGATTCGTTCAGGGCCTGTTCAAAGGCCTGCACGGTCTTGCGGAGGACGACCTTGCCGGTCGTGAC
>CAXTVG010000280.1:0-2517 GCA_964247505.1 uncultured Acidobacteriaceae bacterium | reverse complement strand
ACATCCACCTCGGTCTTGCGAACACTGTCGTGGACGGTTTCGGCGTGCTCGCTGGACTGCTTGCCGACGCGCACTTCCTCGACCACACGGCTGGATTTGCCAACAACCGCCTCTTCCGCCATCGCGTTCAGCTCGAAGGCTGCGCCGGTGCCGGCCTGGAAGTCGGCTTCGGTTGCGGGGCGGTTGACGGCGTGGCGCTCGACGTTGATATGCTCTTCGCGCAGCATGACCTGAGCCTCGACGGGCACCTCGACCACATGCGAGAACACCCGCACGCCGCCGTGGTCCACTTCGCGCTTGCCGACGACGAGCTGCTCTTCGACGATCGGGATCATGGTGTCGCCGGTGGTCTGCGTCCGCTCGGCCGAGTAGCCTTGCTGCGACGCGCCGCCGTTGAGGTCGCTCGCGCCCTGCTGCTTCAGGAAGCGCGCGGCTTCGGAGGCCTGCTCATCGGGAACCGCGACGGAAACAACGGCACCGCCTGCGGCCACGCCGCTGGTGTACTGCTGATGCGAGGCTTCATCGCCGGCGGTGAGATTGCGGAAGTACCCGCCGATCTTTTCGCCGATGGCCCCGGCGGTCGATGGGCTGCCTGCCGTCGCGGTGGTCTGGCCGGCAGTTTGGCCGCCATTCTGGGCGATCACGTGAATGTTTTGCTCCTGGTATCCCTGGCTCACCAGAGCCTGCTTGGCCTGCTGTGCTTGGCTCATCGTGCTGAAAAGTCCTACCACTGTTTTCGACATCTTTGAATCTCCTGTAAGTTGCGAGTTACTGCTGCGAAAAGAGTTCGACCCGGCGGTTGTCTGCCTTGCCTTGTTCGGTTGCATTCGTGGCTGCGGGGGCTGTAGGGCCAAAACCCTGGCCGGTGAGACGGCTGCCATCAATGCCCTGTGCTTTGAGGAAGCTTGCGACGGCCGCCGTGCGCCGGTCGGAAAGGCTCGCGTTGTGGGGCAGAGAACCGGTGCTGTCGGTAAAGCCTTCCAGACGCAGGTGGATATTCGGGTTCGCCTTCATCGCATCCGCAGCGCGGCGCAGGGTTGCTTCGCCATCCGGAGTAAGCGTCGCCTGGTCCGTGTTGAAGTGCACAGTTCCCAGATCAGGCATTGCGCTCGCGGCGGCCGCTGGCGGCGCTGCGGCGGTGGTCGGCGCGTGGTGGCGAGTGGCGAAGTAAATAATAAGTGCGAGCAGAATTAAAAGAGGAATCAGCCACGCCCAAATCGGCACCCCTTTTTTCTTTCCTTCTTCGTAAACCTTGACGCGATCGGCCATAGCTCTATCTCCTCTGGATAAGTGAAATGCTCGTTGGTTGAATTGCCTGACTTAGCCAGGGAAGTTAGCGTTCGCCCCGCGTCACATCGCGTTCGCTCGACCCTTGCCGGCCGGGGGCAATTTCCTCGATCTCAACCTCGGTCTTGCGCACGGTGTCGTGGATACGTTCGGCATGCTCGGTCGTTTCCTTGCCGACGCGCACTTCCTCGACCACCCGGGCGGTCTTGCCCACCACGGCTTCTTCGGCGGTTTCGGTCAGCTCGATGGTGCGGTCGCCCTGGTTTGCCAGGTCCTGCTCATTGGCTGCACGGTCCACGCGGTGCCGATCGACGACCACGTGCTCCTCGCGCAGGTTTACGGTCTGCTCGACGGGGGTCTCGACGATGCGGCGATAGACGCGCACACCGCCATGGTCGACTTCGCGTTTGCCGACCGAAAGCTCTTCCTCGACCACCGGGATCATGCGCTCGCCGGATCCCTCTGCGCGTGGGGCAGCCATCGCTGCGGCTGCAGCCACGGGCGCGATGGGCGCGCGTTCGTTGGTAACGGCTTCGTCGATCTTCGTCGCCCGGTGGCGGCCGAAGATCGTTTCAACAGCGCTGACGTGGTCGGAAATCGCGGAAACAGCGACAATCACACCGCCATCCCGCACACCGTCATTCAGGTGGCGGCGGTCGCGCTCCGGCACCCCCAAATCTTCGAGCGACGAGCTGCCAAAGCCCGGTGACGGCGAACCGGATTTATCGATGAGGGAAATGCTGGGCCTTTGCACCCCAGCGCCCAGGATGTCTTCCACTGCTGCACGCGCCTGGTCTTGGTGGTGGAACAAGCACACTAACGTTGTAAGGTCTTTCGTCATAACCTTTGTCTCCGGTTCGGTTTTAAGGGTGAAAGCGGGATGCGCAACGGCGCATGCAGATCGGCTTTTTGAGCCGGAGGTGGAGAGGCAGTGGATGCCACGCTCGTGTAGGGAGTTCGGGCCTTCGGGTCGATACCTGCAGCCTGATTTCAAACTGTTCGATGCAGAACAAAGCGATGGGATGTACGCGGCCTACGTGGAATGCATTTTGGTTTGTGTCCGCGAGTTCCCCATTCAGTAACTATCGTCGTGTTACTAGCGAAACTATCCGCTGCTTAACGTGAACTGCCGGCCAGGTAATTCGCAACAGAGTCGCTCCATTGCGTTGCAGCCGGAGTTGCACGTCCAGGCGGTTTGACAGCGCCTTCCCGGTACCAGCAACTGTTTGA
>CAXTVG010000279.1:0-3737 GCA_964247505.1 uncultured Acidobacteriaceae bacterium | reverse complement strand
AACGCGAGCCGCTGCCCGTCCATCACCCGCGCGTCCACGCCCGCCATCCGCGCCGCCCGCACCAGGTTTTCCGACGCGTCCACCCCTACCACCCGGGCCCCACTGCGCGCCAGCTCCGCCGTCAGTGCCCCGTCGCCGCACCCCAAGTCAAGCACGTCCTCGCCCGCCCGCGCGTCGAGCAAACGCACCAGCGGCGCTCCCAGATCCGCCACAAACCGCGCGTTGCGCGCATACGTCCCTGCATACCACTGCTGCCCTGCCATGCTCTCAGCCTAAAACAAAGCCCAGCGGCGGCACGCGCGGCTCAAAGGCCTCACCCATGAGGGAACGCCGCGAACCGATTCCCGCAACCCGCTCCGGCCCGCCGCCACGTGCTGCCCCCTCCTTCACTGTGGATCCTTGATCCTTTCCCGTATCGCCCAGAAGAATGGTTCCTTGGACCATGCTGCCCTTCTCGGCGCATTCTGGAACCATGGGCAAACGAGCTGACAGCAAGACCATCTTCTTCCTGGGCCTGCTCATCGCGGCCAGCGGCGTCGCTTCTCCGCCGGCCGCCCTCATTGGCGGCATCGCGTTCGGCTTCGCGTTCGAGCACCCTTACCGCGCGGAAAGCGCCAAACTCGCCAGGCTCCTGCTCCAGGCTTCCGTCGTCGCGCTCGGCTTCGGCATGAACCTCCATCAGGTCCTTCACGCTGGCCGCTCCGGCTTTGTTTACAGCGCCCTCGGCATCGCCCTCGCCATGGCGCTCGGCCTCCTGCTCGGTGCCGCACTCAAGATCAGCGGCCGCGCCTCGTTCCTCATCACCGCCGGCACCGCCATCTGCGGCGGCAGCGCCATCGCCGCGGTCGCACCCATCACCGGCGCAAGCGAAGAAGAAATCAGCGTCGCCATGGGTACCGTGTTTCTGCTCAACTCCGTTGCCCTGCTCCTCTTTCCGCCCATCGGCGCGGCGCTCCACCTCACCGAAAATCAGTTCGGCCTATGGGCCGCGCTCGCCATCCACGACACCAGCTCGGTCGTCGGCGCAGCCGCCAAATACGGCCCGCAAGCCCTCGCCGTCGGCACCACCGTGAAGCTCGCGCGCGCTCTCTGGATCGTCCCCGTTTCCCTGCTCACCGCCGCCTTCATGGCCCGCCTCACCCCAGCGCGGGCGCGCCAAACCCTATCCGGCGCGCCCTCGGCAGTGACGCGCGCGAAGCTCACAATCCCCTGGTTCATCCTCCTGTTCGCCCTCGCTGCCGCCGCCACCACCTACCTGCCCCGCTTCGCCCCGCAGTACAGCGCGCTGCATACGCTGGGCAAATCCGGCCTGCTCGCCACCCTTTTCCTCATCGGCACCAGCCTGTCCCGGCGAACCCTCAGGCAGGTCGGCCTCAAACCGCTCCTGCAGGGCATCGCGCTCTGGCTCGTCGTCGCGTCCCTCTCGCTCTTCGCCATCTATCGCGGCTACATTTCGATCTGAGTGCGCACCACATGCGAGCGCAAATCGTATGCTCCGCAAGCATGGCGGCCCTCCCGGCACCAAGGCGAAGCCGGGTGCAGCTTCAATCAATCCGAAGTGCTCCTCCCGAGCACTTCATTCCTGGCGCTCAGCCTTGGAAGCGGCAGAACTCCTGTGTCTGCCGCGGCGCGCACTCTCGACAACGCTGCAAACTCCTCGCCGGCGGCGTTCTACAGGTTGAGCCCAACCAAGCGAACGTCTACCCGCTACAGCGATAGCGGCGCTTTTTCAAGCCGCGCCCTAAAAGCTTTGCCCACTACCGGGCCTATCTCCCAGCTCCCCGAATCAAACGTCCCGCTACGGCGCGACCCCGACCAGCAGAAAAGGCCGGCACTCTTCCTCCTCGCAGGTGTCACCCCGGCGCTCGACGCGGTAGCCGCCTGCCTTCACCTCCTTCATCGCGTCCAGCGTATAGCCATCCAGATAAATACGCCGCGACCCGTCGGCTTTGTCCAGCATCGCCATTGCCGGATAGCGGCTCCGGCTCCCGTCCGAATACACCACGTCCTCGCTTGTCCCCATGTCCCCGGCGTCGCGCACACGCGGCCAACTCTTTATTGCACTCGCTTCGGGCGACCCAAACACCTCCGATTCCGTCCGCATGCGCTCCGTCCCCACCAGCGCTTTCGGGTCTCCGCTCACCACCGGCCAGGTCCCGTCCACGATCTTCCGAATACCATTCGCCTCCACGCGAAACAAGCTGTATACGTAGCCCGGACTGAACGGGTCTCCCTCCCGGACCGGGTACACAAGCACCGCACCGCCGGTCGTCTCGTTTCTCGCCAACTGCTCGACCCCAGCGGCGCTCTCCGTCCATTCGCCGGTAGCCTGCCAAGGGCTAGGCCGCCCGTCCTCGTCGAAAAACAAGATCGTCAGCTCCGCCACATTCCGGCCCAGCCACTCGCCGCTGAAAAAAACAAGGTCTTGCTGATAGCCCCGGCGCAGCGGAACCGCCCATATCTCGCATTCCATGATCGTGCCGCCGGGCACGGTCACGCTCCACGCTCGAGCCCGGCGATCACGCCCCGTGACCCGCACAGTGCCCGAGTGCGGAGCCTGGTGAATCGTAATGCCGTCGCGCCATGGAATTGTGATCGCATTCTGGTCGCAGTCGCCTATCTTTGTCTGCGGTAGCGGGTGCGCAAGCGTTGCCGCAACCGCCGGAGGCAGCGCGGAGTGATCCGGCCCTTGCGCCCGCCCTTGACACCACGCGCCGATCAGCGCTGAAGCAAAAACGAGAACCCAAGTTTTCAGCGCCAAACCCATACCTCCTCGGCCAACCCACCGGCATCGTCCCACCAGCCCGGCCCGGCTCATACCGCGGTAACTCAGAACGCGCAGAACCAAGATTTGGTTTCGCGTGGTCTCGGCTGCTCCGGCATCACCGCCGGACGCGCACGCATCTGCGGTGGAACCTCTCTGCCGCACATGCCTCAGTCCAGCCGCGTCAGGTAAGCCGCGCCCTCCTCCGGCCGCACGGCGGCCTCAATCTCCTCCGCCCGCGCCTTCTCGTCCCCGGCGGGCCGGATCCGCACCCAGTGGCCCGTGGGCCCGGTAAACTCAATTACCTTCGCGAGTTGGTACCGCCGCTGCAGGGTGCGCTCAAGCGCCAGCGCTTTGCCCTCGTTTTTGAAAGCCCCAATCTGCACGCACCAGCGCCCTCCCACGCCGATCGGCTTCGGCGCGGAAAATACCTCGATTTCCACCGTCGCTGTCCCTGGTGCCCAAACCCCGATTGCCTTTGCCGAAGCCAGGGAAAGGTCCAGCACGCGTCCAGGAACAAACGGGCCGCGGTCGGTGACGCGCATCACCGAACGCTGCCCCGTGCGCAGATTTGTGACCCGCAGGAGCGAGCCCATGGGCAGCTCCCGGTGCGCTGCTGACAGCAGGTTCTGATCGAAAACCTCGCCATTGGCCCCGCGCCGGCGGTTGTACGGCGGCCCATACCAGCTGGCCACGCCGGTCTCGCTCCAGATCGGCCGGTGCGTCTGGACAAACTCCAAATCCTCCGGCGTGGCTGCCGCGGCGACTCTCCCGGCTTCCGGCGCGGAAGCGGGCGGAAGGGTTCTGGCGGGCGCAGCTGGACCCAAAGGCGCGCGCGCCGGCAGCGCGGGCGGTGGCGGCATTGAGATAGCCCGCTGCTTGTGCCCGCAGCCTGCAGCGGCGAGCAGCAGAAGCAGCGCTCCGCTTCCCGCGCGGACCTTTTGAGGGCGATTTGCCGGATGGTAGAAAACCC
>CAXTVG010000278.1:3184-3738 GCA_964247505.1 uncultured Acidobacteriaceae bacterium | reverse complement strand
TTCGAGCGCATCTGGTATTCCGAGTCCGGATACGTATTCATCAGGGTCTGCAGGTCCAGCCGGGCAATGTCGAATTTGCCCTTCTTCATGGCCAGCATCGCCTTGTCGTACAGCTCCTTGTCGGGCTGCTTCGACTCCACATTGCCCAGCGGATTGGCGCTTAGATCCACATTCTTCTTGTTCTTCTTGGTCGCGGCATGGCCGGCGGGAAGAAGAAACAGGGAAAGCCCAAGCGCCAGAAACGGCGCGCTGCGTCGGAAATACCGCATCAGGAAAACCTCACAGGGGCCGCAAGCGAACAGGCCCGGAACATTGGTCGTACTCGATCTACTGCCATGCTACTCCGTCCACCTGACCCAGCGCACGTGAACAAAGCCACGCTTCGTGCGGAAAGAATACGGGTGCCCCACGTCTCGCGTTTGAGACGTGGGTTTTCGTGAGCCAAAGCTCACGACCGCTTTCCCCTAATGCCAGCTCCAACATCAGGCGAACAGCTTCCGGCTTCCTCGGCTCGCCGCCTCCGCCGCGTCCAGCAACTTGCGGCCGTCTTGTTC
>CAXTVG010000278.1:0-3171 GCA_964247505.1 uncultured Acidobacteriaceae bacterium | reverse complement strand
GCCGAACCCGCGACCAACAACTCCGCCCCCGCTTCCACTACTTGCGCCACGGTGTCATGCCCCACGCCGCCATCCACCTCAATCCGGAACTCCAGCCGCATCTCCTCCCGCATCCGCCGCAGCTCGCGCAGCTTCGTGAGCGAGTAGGGAATGAACTTCTGCCCCCCAAAACCCGGGTTCACGCTCATGATCAGCACATGGTGCAGCATCGGCAGCACCGGGACGAGCAGCTCCACCGGCGTCGCGGGATTCAGAACCACCCCCGGCTCCATCCCATGCTGGCGAATCAGCTCCACCGTCCGGTGCAGGTGTCGGCAAGCTTCATAGTGAACCCCCACCCAGTTCGCCCCCGCCTCGGCAAACGCCGGGATGAACGCATCCGGGTTCTCGATCATTAAGTGGCAGTCCAGCGGCAGCTTCGTATGCTTGCGCAGCGACTGCACCACCGGCGGCCCGATCGTGATGTTCGGCACAAAATGCCCATCCATCACGTCCACGTGGATCACCGTGCCGCCCCCGCGCTCCGCCGCCGCCACCTCATCGGCCAACCGCGCGAAATCGGATGAAAGAATCGAGGGCACAAGCTCCACTGGATAGGCAATCATGGTGCCCCCAGTTTACCAGCGGGCCCGATCGCCCGCGTTTCTGCGAAAATAACCCTCGTGCCCCGCCGCTTCTTCCTTCTTCTCAGTCTCGCCGCCCTTTCGGGCTGCGGCTACCACGCCGCGGGCAACGCGGTACACATGCCCGCCAACGCCCGTATCCTTGACGTGCCAACCTTCAAGAACCACACCCAGGCCTACCACGTCGAGCTCACCATGACGGAGGCCGTGCTGAAGGCCTTCCAAAGCCGCACCGATTACCGCACCGTCTCTGCCGACGCATCGGCGGAGGCCGACGCCACCCTTCATGGCGACATCACCGGCTTCACCGTCTACCCGCTTACCTACGACTCCGTGACCAACCAGAGTTCCAGCTACGTCATCACGGTCACCGCCCGCGTCCGGCTTGACGACCGCCTGGGCCGCCCCCTTTACACCAACGACCATTACCTGTTCCGCCAGCAGTACGAGTCCACCCAGGACCTGGTCAGTTTCATTCAGGAAGACCCCGCCGCCCTCAACCGCCTGTCCCGCGACTTCGCCCAAAACCTCGTGGCCGACATCACGGAAAGCTTCTAGCCATGGGCGCCGGCTTCCAGTCCACGGACCGCTTTCTCGCCGAGCTCAGCTCCGGCAAGCTCCGCCCCGGCTACGTCCTGCTGGGCGACGAGGCCTTCCACTACGACCGCTGCCGCGCCGCTCTTTTGAAGCAGTTCGTCCCCGCAGACCTCCGCGACTTTTGCCTCCACGACCTCGACCTTGCCAATACCAGCATCTTTGAAGCCCTCGACCAGGCCCAAACCCCGTCGCTCATGGCCCCGTTCCAGCTCTTTTTCCTCCGCGGCCTGAAAACCCTCTATACCCGCGGCGCGAAGAAGGAAGAGTTCGCCGCCATCGACGCGTACTTTCGCTCGCCCAACCCGCAGGCCCTGATCCTGTTCGTCGCCGACCACATCCGCATCCCCTCTGACCCGCGCCGCATGGATATGGAAGACAAGACCCGCTACGAGCGCATCCAGGAAACCCTCGGTGCCTGGTGCGGCACGGTTGAGCTGGCCCGCGCGGACGAAGAAGACGCCATCCGCTGGCTTTCAGCCGAAGCAAAGCGAACCGGCAAACAGCTTGACCCCGAAGCCGCCCGCGAGCTCGCCGACACTCTCTCCGCCGACATGCTGGCGATCGCCAACGAGTGGGAAAAGCTCCTGCTCTACACCCGTAACCGCCCCGAAATCACCCATGCCGACGTCGAAACCATGGTTTCCGGCGCGAAACAGCGCTCGCTTTACGAGCTGACCGATGCCATCTCCCGCCGCGACAAGGCCCGCGCTTTAGCGGTGCTCGACGGCCTTCTGAACGCAAGCGAAGCAGGCGAGGACGCCGCCATCGGCCACCTCTACATGCTCGCCCGCACCTTCCGGCAGATGCTCGTGGTCTTGGAGAAAAACGTCCGCGATTCCCGCGCTATCTGGAGCGCCCTGTGGCCCGGTTTTCGCCTGCCTGCCTTCGCCGCTGACGACCTCATCCGCCAGGCCCGCCGCTACAAGCGCGCCGAAGACCTTACCGCCGCCATTGGTGCCGTAGCCCGCGCCGACGCCCAGATCCGCTCCATCCCCGTTGATAAGAAACTCGTGCTTGAGCAATTAGTGCTCGAGTTGGCTACGCCGTCGCGCTAAACGGGTTGCGGATCGTTAGCCCCTCAATTTTCTGCCCGTCCTGCATATCTTCCGAGTACAGCGTTGTACTCCCTGCGAGCAAAGCTGCTGCCAAGATATTTGAGTCGTAGATGTGATACCCGTACCGGGCCGCCAGCGCGAAAGCACGCCGGTGCGTCTCCTCCGTTACAGGAACGATCTGCTCGAAAATGAAGTAAATGCGCCGGAGACGGCCCTCGATCACAGACCAGTCGAGCTTGAGCTTGTACCGCGACACGTTCACGAACTCATTGAGCGATTGCACACTGATCCCGCCACCATCGGCAGTAATGCGCTTCGCAATCTCCTGACGAGGATCATCGCCGGCGAATAAATAAAGCAGCACGTTGGTATCGAAGAAGATGTCGCTTCCGCCTTCATCGCTCATAAGCCTGCTCGCGGCTGAAGTGGAATCCCTCGGGAAGCGGTGTACTCAGCTCGTCTAACTCGGCTAGCGCTTGCTGCCGTAACTGAGCTTCCAGCCGCTTCACCCAAGGCCGCTCATTGGCTTCCTCACGATCGAAGCGGAAGCCAGAGGGTAGAGGCGTACTTACCTCATCCAGGGTCTTTATTGCCTCTTCCCTGGTCATCTTCCGCTGGAGTTTCGCGCCTCCGCCATTTGTGAGTTCCAGTTCCAACTCGTCGCCAGCTTTCACGTGGAGTGCCTTCACAACCGCCGCGGGCAGCCGTACCGCCAAGCTATTCCCCCACTTAGCCACTTGCATGGATATACCTCTCACCCAAATGTATATCCACGCTTACTCCAGCACAAGCTCTACCTCGCCCCGCCCCGTCCCCGTCAGCACCCGCGCCCCGGCCAAGATTAATCCACCCCCCCCCCCAGCAACCGCCCCCACCCCGTCACCCAGCACCCACAC
>CAXTVG010000277.1:0-3751 GCA_964247505.1 uncultured Acidobacteriaceae bacterium | reverse complement strand
TGTACGCCGATGTGCTGGGCAAGCCGGTGCTGGTGCCGGACGGAGTGCCGACTTCACTGGGTTCGGGTATTTTCGCGCTGGTGGCCGCGGGGGCGTTTCCCTCGGTCGAGGCGGCGCAGGAGAAGCTGTGCCTGCCGTTTCGCACGTACACGCCGAGTTCCAGGGCGCACGCCGTTTACGAGCGGCTGTTCGTGCTGTATCGGAGGTTTTACTTTGCCCTGGGTGCGCCGGATGCGGCCCCCGCTGCGCTCGGAGAGCTGCTGCCGGAGCTGCGGGCAATCGCGGCGGAATCGCACCGCAAATAAGCGACGACAAACGCCTGCAAAGCTTGTAGTCTGACGGGTGTTCACGGTCGCGGCGGCTGTGTATCTACAGGAGTGTCGGGGGCGCGCTATGGCACGGGCAAAGCGGAGCAGTGACGCGGGAAAGCGTCCGGATATCCGCGATGTAGCGCGGCTGGCGCGGGTTTCGATCGCAACGGTGTCGCGCACCATGAACGGTGTGACCACGGTGGATCCGGAACTCGCGCAAAAGGTGCGGGTGGCGGTGGAGGCGCTCGGGTTTCGTCCCCACGGCCCGGCGCGCACGCTGGTTTCGGGCCGAAGCCGGATCCTGGGCCTGATTGTGTCGGAGATTACGAACCCGTTTTTCCCGGAGCTGATCCAGAGCTTTGAAGAGGCTGCGGTGGAGGTGGGCTACGAAATCCTGATCGGCTCGACGGTATACGACCCGGGGCGCATGGAGCAGTGCGTGAACCGGATGCTCGATCGCGAGGTGGATGGAGTCGCGGTCATGACGTTCGGGATGGAAATGCCGCTGCTGGACCGCCTGGCCGCGCGCAGGGTGCCGCTGGTGTTTGCCGAGGCGGCGCCCGCGCCCACGGGGCCACTCTTCAGCACCATCGAAGTGGACTACGAACGCGGGATATGCCAAGGAGTGCAGCACCTGGCCGCGCTGGGGCACCGGGGGATCGCCTTTATCAGCGGCCCTTTGCGTTTGCACTCGGCGCGGGCGCGGCAGGAGGCATTTTTGGGTGCAGCGAAGGAGGCCGGCCTTGCGCCCGGCCCGGAGTGGCTGCCGGAAGGCGACCACACGCTCGAAGGCGGCATCGCGGCGATGCAGGCTATCCTGCGCTGCGATCGGCGGCCTACGGCGATCATGTGCTCGAACGATATGACGGCGATCGGCGTGCTCCATGCGTTATATGACAGTAACTATCGCGCTCCCGAGGATTTCTCGGTAATCGGCTTCGATGATGTCAAGATCGCGCAATACACGCTGCCGCCTTTGACGTCCGTTCAGCTGTCGAGCCGGGAGTTGGCCCGCAGCGCGGTGCTGGCGCTGCGGCAGCATGTGGAGCCGCAGGAAAGGGCTCCGGCGGCGATGTATCCAGTGTCGACCAGCCTGACGGTGCGCCAGTCGACAGGCTTACCGCGGCCTGGGGCATGATCTGTACGGGAGCGGAGTCGCGCATCAATGATCCACGGCGGGCGCTTTCGGAACAAAGCCGGGCTTGGCGCTGCCGGTGCATTTTGAATCTGAAAAGCGGCTTGGGATGCGGCTGCTTGACGGGGCGTTGCACCGAGGACGGCAGCTGGAAATTGTGTGCGCCGAACCGCACATTGCCGCCAAGCGATGCTAGTATTCTCGCAACGTGACAAGTTGATCACGAGTTAGCAAGACATCTTCTGCACACGTTGCAGACCTCCAGTGATTATTCCGGGCCGCTCCCTTCCCGGCCGCTTGAGGACAGTTTCCCGCAGTTCCCCTCGGGAGGTTGATGGATGCTTGAAGAAGTAGAGGCAGGCGAGCCGCAGCGGTTTCGCCTCGATGTCCCGCTGCACACGCTGCTCACGCAACAAACCGGTCCCGCCCCCCTTCCGCAGCCTGTGGGCGAGCCGCAGCGTTTTCCCGATCCCGCGTTCCCGGAGCGGCCTGAGCTGCTTGGGCCCATCGATTTCGACGAGCCCTGGTCCGCGCCGGACAAACGAAAATGGTCGCCGCCGCAGATATACCACGCCATGCGCGGCTGGCTGTTCCCTTACATCCGCTCGCGCGTGACCTCGGGCGACTTCCATCCGCTGATTTCGTATCTGTTCACCGAGTTCAAGTGCAACCTGGACTGCCACTATTGCTGGGCCTTCGACAACAAGGTCAAGGGCATGACGGAGGACACGGCGAAGCGCTCGATCGACTGGCTGCACGGTACAGGCTGCCGGGTGCTGGCGTTTATGGGCGGCGAGCCGCTGCTGCGGCCGGACCTGATCCATCGCATCACGCACTACGCCGCGAAGAAGGGGTTTTGGATTTACCTGCCCACCAATGCGCGGCTGTTGCGGACCGATGTAATCGATAAGCTGGCAGACGCGGGTATGTCGACCTTTAATATTGCCGTAGATACGGTGGAGTTGAAGAAGAGTCTGCCCAAGGCGCTGGCACCGATTCGCAAGCAGTTCGACTATCTGGTCCGCAAGCAGTATGGGTATGGCTATTCGGTGTTTCTGAATGTCAACATCTGCCGCAATAACCTGGACGACGTTCGCGAGCTCACAGAGATTGCGCGGGACAACGGAATCGCGACCGATTACCACATCAATGAGCAGCCGCTGCTCGAGCAGGACGACCACTTCAAGCACAACGACGCAGACGGAAACGAAACCTACATCCGGCGGCAGGACTGGCCGCAGGTGGAGGAAACCATTCAATGGCTGACGGAGAAGCAGGACGCCGGCTATAAGATGGTGAACTCAAACGCGCGGCTGTGGCAGATGGTGGACTTCATGAAAGGCGAACATTTCCCGTGGAACTGCCGCGCGGGGCAGAACTCGATGATTATCCGGGTGGATGGGTCGCTCGCCCCCTGCTTCCCGATGTACACGGCGAACTACGACTGGGGCACGGTGGAGAACCACAAGTTCGAAACCAAGCAGCTGGATAAACAAAAAGAAACCTGCCAGACGCATTGTTTTTCGACCTTGAATCATATTCTGGGCTGGTGCTATAACGATCAGCGCGTGATTAAGTACTTTTTCAAGCAGCTCGCGCACGGCTTTCAAGGGATGAAGGGCCAGATGTAGTTGGGGCCTTGGACAACCACGCCGGCGAGCAGGCCGGCCATAAACCCGACTGAGTGGAGGTTTTAAATGCCGGTAGCAGAGCAGGAAACAGCACAAGCGGAGTTTGACCGGGAAATTCAGGCGCGCATCGACCAGGAGCGCGCCCGCCTCCGCGCAGAAGCGGGCTTAGCCCGGCTGCGGGAGTTCAAGAAGCCGGTGGAGAACAGCTTCGCGGCCCACGAGCGCGACACGACCACGATCCTTTTCGGCGGCCTTACCTGGAAGCACGAGGAGATGATCAAATCGGTTTTTCACGGTTCCGGCTATAAATGCCAGAACATTCCCACACCCGTCGTTTCCGATTTCCAGGCGGGGAAAGAGTTCGGCAACAACGGCCAGTGTAACCCGACTTACTTCACCGTCGGCAATTTGGTGCAGTATCTGCAGAAGCTGGAGCGCGACGGCGAAACCCGCGAGCAGATCATTGCCAATTATGTGTTTTTCACGGCCGGTTCGTGCGGCCCCTGCCGGTTCGGCATGTATGAGGCTGAGTACCGGTTCGCGCTCGGGAATGCGGGCTTCGACGGCTTCCGCGTGCTGCTGTTCCAGCAGACAGACGGCATCAAAGCGGCGAGCGGCGAGCCGGGGCTGAAGTTTTCGGTGGACTTCGGCATGGGTATGCTGAACGCGCTGAA
>CAXTVG010000276.1:0-3774 GCA_964247505.1 uncultured Acidobacteriaceae bacterium | reverse complement strand
TGGCTCAACCCGGACTCGCCCAAGTGGCTGGCCGATTACGCGCACCTGGTCGCCGCGCGGTACGGCGACCGCGTCCGCCACTGGTTCACGATCAACGAGCCGAATATCTTCTGGAGTCTCTCGAACGAAGCCGGGCTGATGCCGCCTTTTGCCAAGCGCACGCCTGAGGAACTCGCAACCGGCGCGCACCATATTTTGGAGGCGCATGGGCGGTCGGTTCAGGCTATCCGCGCGGGCGCGAAAAAGCCGGCGCAGGTCGGCTTGCCCTTCGCCGGCATGTTCAGCCTGCCTGCGAGCGGAAGCCCGGCCGACGTCGCCGCCGCGCGCACGGCTTCGTTCGTGGTGCAGGAAACAAAGCTCGCACCGCAGTTCCCGCCCCTGCTCTTTGTCGGCAATGGCTGGTGGCTCGACCCTATGTACAAGGGTACCTACGACCCGTCCTGCTTCGAGCACGTGCCGCAGCTCCACAAACTGGCCACGCCCGAGAGCATGGCGGTCATCCACCAGCCACTCGACTTTTGCGCGGTGAATCTGTACTTCGGCTCAAAGGTGCGCGCCGGTGCGGACGGCAAGCCGGAGGCCGTCCCGTACCCGCCCGATTTTCCGCGCTCGCACTACGGCTGGCCCATTGTCCCCGACCTGCTCTATTGGGCGCCGCGCTGGCTCCATGAGCGCTACGGGCTGCCCATCGCGGTGACCGAGAACGGCATGTCCCGCGCCGACAAGCCCGACGCGGACGGGCGGGTGCGCGACCCCGAGCGGGCGGCTTTTATCCGTGACTATCTTCGCAGCTTCCTGCGCGCCCACCGGGAGGGCGTTCCGCTCGCCGGGTACTTTCACTGGTCGCTGCTCGATAACTGGGAGTTCACCTCCGGCTTTACCGAGCAGTTTGGCCTCGTGTACGTGGACCGCAAAACGCTCAAGCGCACGGTCAAGGACTCGGCCCAGACTTATCGTGAGATCATCCGGTCGCGCGGCGCGTCCCTGCACAGCTGACGCGCCCGGAGGTAAACTAAAAGAACCATGGCGGCAGCACACACAGCACAACCCGAACTCACCGGCGCAGCGATTCCCCTTTCCAAACCGTCTGGCAAAACCGTCCGCATCGAGATCAAGCGCCAGGCCTCGCCCGACGCCGAGCCCTACTGGGACCGCTTCGACCTGCCCCGCCGCACCGGGATGAACGTGATCTCCGCCATGATGGAGATCGCCACCAACCCGGTCACCACCGACGGCCGCGAAACCACGCCCATCGCCTACGACGCCAACTGCCTGGAAGAGGTGTGCGGGTCGTGCGCGATGCGAATCAACGGCAAGGCCCGGATGGCCTGCTCGGCGCTGATCGAGAACGTCATCGAGAACGGCGTCGTGAAGGTCGAGCCGCTTTCAAAAATGCCCGTGGTCCGCGACCTATCCGTCGACCGGTCGGTGATCTTTGAGAACCTCAAGCGCGTCCAGGCCTGGGTCCCCATCGACGGCACCTACGACCTGGGCTCCGGCCCGCGCCAAACCCCCGAGCAGCAGGAAGAGCTCTACCCCATCTCGCGCTGCATCTCCTGCACCATCTGCATGGAGGTGTGCCCGCAGTTCAACGAGGAAACCGGCTTCGTGGGCGCGGCGACCATCGCCCAGGTCAAGCTGTTCAACCAGCACCCCACCGGGAAAGCTCTGAAAACCGAGCGCCTCCACGCCCTGATGGGCGACGGCGGCATCCAGGAGTGCGGCTACGCCCAAAATTGCGTCCAGGCCTGCCCCAAGATGATTCCGCTGACTAAGGCTATTTCGGATGTGAACCGGGATGTGATGGTGCAGGCGGTGAAGGATGTATTTACGCGGTAGGCTCGGCTGGACCGGAGATAGATTCATATCGAATACGAGCCTCATACCCGGCGAGTAAAACTTCGCGTTCTCCCGCCAACGAAGCTGCATAACTGAGTGCTTGCAGGATGTCCTCCCGTTCCAAATACTGGTACTCAACGAGGATGGCTCCTAGGCTGTATCCCGCCTCAACCTGACCTACGATCATTGCGGCGGTGACTCGCATGCCGCGGATGCAGGCATTGCCACCCATAATGGCTGGGTCGCGTGTGATTCGTTCAAAGCGCTCCACCATAATCCTCTCCTTTGGCTTCGTCAACCTGGTGCATACCTGGCACGTCGATGAAGCCCCAATGTACATCACTGTAAACGTTCGCTAGCGTGCCGCAATGGTGCTGGGCATATAGCCACGGCTTCGCCTCCCGCTTGCTGATTAGATAATATTCGACTTGCTCATGCACGGCATCGCGAATGGCTATTGAATTAGGATAGCTGTCCCCGACGAGGTATTCGAGCAGGACGATGCCATTCTGAGGAGGCCCAAGCAGCGCTACAAGCTTCTGACTTTCAAGCTTCTCTCTGGACGAATCATAGTAGAGCTCGAAATGCTCCACCGCCCGGTCCACAGCACCCTGTTCTATTTTGATGATTCTCGATGCTTTGCTCACGAATGCCTCCTCCCGCGTCACTACTTTACCAGTAACGTTACTAGGAAGAGTAAATCCATGATTCCTACCGAGGAGTCGGCACACTTGAAGCTATTCTCTTACTGGCGTACGGAGAGTTGCATGGATCAGGTTTACTACTTGGAGCACGATAACACAGCAAAGCCGCTTCAGCGCATTGCCTGCCGCAATGAGGATAAAGAACTACAGAGCCTCTTGGAACGCAACCTGCACCTTTTACCGGCAAGCCAAATCAGCCCTGAAAAGCAACTGCGCTGGCTTCTCGTTAAACGAGAAATGCCCGTGACCAATCCCGCTTCCGGCGAGACGTCCTGGTCCATCGACTTTCTTCTGCTGGATCAGGAGGGTGTGCCGACGCTTGTCGAGTGCAAGCGTCGGGATGATCCTCGGTCGAAACGGGAAGTCATCGGTCAAATGCTTGAGTATGCCGCAAACGGGAAACACTACTGGACAGCTTCAGAGCTTCAGCGTCATGCGCAGAAGACGGCGGGAACTGACGTCATTCTCCACGACGCGCTCAAGCAGCTTACCTGCTCCGAAATTTCCGCAAGCGACCTTTTCGCGAGAGCTGAAGAGAATCTGAAGCGTTCAAGGATGCGATTGATCTTCTTTCTGGAGGAGTCGTCCCTCGAGCTTCGGAGCATCGTCGAATTCTTAAATGGGCAATTCAAGGAAACAGAAGTGCTTATCGTGGAGGCGCGGCAGTACTCCTATGGAGAAAACCGACTCGTGATTCCCTGGGTGTTCGGATTCACCGAAGAAGCTCGTGTCGCCAAGAAGGAAGCAAAAGCGGAGGCAACGCGCACATCCATCGCGCTAGGTGAGGCGGCCTTCTGGGACGCGCTTGAAGCTTCGCTGGCAAAGAGCGAGCAGTTCGCCCAAATCCGAGACTTCTTCAAGAAAGCAGCTTCAGTTGCGAATTTGCGGCTGCATTGGCTGAGGAGCGGGCTCCTTAAAATGCCTGGCCTGCTTCCGGGTTCCACGATTTGCGGTATTCGGGCCAACGGATGCATAGAGCTTTACCTTACAAACTGGCACCTTCCGAAGTTTCCGAACAAGACCACCAAACAGGTCGCCGCTCGCAAACTTTTCGGCTCCACTATGGAGGCGATATTTGGCATACCTGCACCAGAGCAGGAAGCCCAGCAATATAGAAGTTTCGGCCCTGAACTCTGGCTCGCGCATAAAGAAGAATTACTCAGTATGCTTAGAAGCCTTGGCGAGCTCTGTGAACTCGGAGATGAACAATCGGACGATGGCGCTCTCACGC
>CAXTVG010000275.1:0-3791 GCA_964247505.1 uncultured Acidobacteriaceae bacterium | reverse complement strand
AGGAAACCCCCTCCGGGGCGCTCCCGGCTTCGACCACGCGGTAGCCGCGGGTTTCCAGCATGAACTTGCGTACGCTCAGGGCTTGCTCATTGCCGTCCACGAGAAGGATTACTTTTTTGGGGCGCATCGGTTTCCTGTCTGCTCACTGGCCTGTTGCGCTCCGGGTTGCATGCAGGCGCAAAACCGCGCAAGCGCCCCGGAGGGGGTTTCCTTAGCCGCGCCGGTTTGCGGAGCCGCATTTTGGGCAAAGGGGGAGCGCCTGCGCCGGTGGAGCGCATCGGCCCGAGCGAAACCTCAGGCGGATGCGCCGAATGGCACATAGTTGGCGCCCCCGCTCAGGCCGGGGAAATGTGGCGGCAAGGCAGGCGCGGGAGCAAGGGCCGGGGCGCGTTGGGCCATGGGTTCGCAGGCCGGGCCGGGCTTCCTTGGCTGCGGGAAGCGGGCTGCGGCAGGCGAGCTGGGCGCGCGGCGCCCCGGCTCTTGCTCACATCAAGTTTTCGAGTAAAGGCGAAAGTTGCGCTCCCTCCCCGATCGAACATGGCTTGGGAACGCTTGCTCAGACTACGGAGGGAGGACCTGCCGCGCAAGGGCGAACGCCCAGCGAAGAAAGGTGAGATTTTGCGAAGGAAAGGAAGGAAATCCGGCCCCAAAACGACGAAACCCGCCCAGTGAGCGGGTCCCGGCCTGTGGAACAGATGTGCATCACGGAAGGAAAAACCGTCCTTCTGCCACAAGAACGGTGCTGCCTCCCACGCGGACATAGCTGCCCGGCTCCCAAATTTCGCCGGACCCGGCAGCCGGTTCGAGCACGGCGCGGGTTTCGAGCAGGCTCGGGCGGCCGATCTCTACCCCTTGCTCGATCCGGATGGCCTCGCCGGCCCCAGCGTAGCCGTTTCGGACCAGCCAGGCGGTCGCGCAGCCCGCGGCCGAGCCGGTGGCGGGGTCTTCGCCGCCGTAAAACTGCATGCGGGCGCGCCAGCTGTTCGGCTCGCTGCCGGGCGCGAGGACGTAGAAGAATTTGCCGCCAGTGGCCTGGAGGTAGTGAGCGGCGGCCTCCTGCGGCGTTTGCAGCGCGCCCAGGGCTTCGAGCGACACCACGGGGACCAACACGAACGGGAGCCCCGTGGAGACAGTCTGGATGGGCTTTGCACAGTCGATGCCCTCGAGTGGCAGCCCGAGCGCGGTTGCCACGGCTTCGGGCCGGTGGATCTGCCCGAACCGAGGCAGCGGCTGCTCCATCTCGCCGTGGACGGTTTGTCCGAAAGGAAGCTCCAACCCAGTGTGCGGGTCGGGCGGGTCGAACCGGACCGGAACCGTTCCGGCCTGGAGCAGGAGCCGGACCTCGGCGGCGTGGCGCAGCTCGGGGAGCATCCAGCGCAGGGCGGCGGCGGTGCCCAGCGTTGGGTGGCCCGCAAAGGGAAGCTCCTCATGGACCGTGAAGATGCGGACGCGTACACCGTGCTGCGGAGGGCCGCCGCGCGGCAGGCAGAACGTGGTTTCAGACAGGTTGGTTTCGCGCGCCAAGGCCTGCATTTCGGCGTCGCTCATGCCGTCCGCGTCGAGAAATACCGCGAGCTGGTTGCCGGCCAGCGGCGTTGCGGTGAAAACGTCGAGCAGCAGGTAGCGATAGGGTCGCGCCATGGTTCTCCTTTGGACGGCAAGGCCGCTGCGCCGAGCCTTTTCGACAAGACCCGTGCTATGCTCGTGGCATCGCCGTGACAGCCCGCCGCTCAACCTCGCGCACCTCGATCCATCACGGCTGCCGCATGGCCTGTACGATGCGGTCGCCCCGCTAGCGCGACCGCTCCCCTCGCTTCCTGGAACCTCCGCCGTCTTTCGGCATCTGTGTCCGTAGCGGCATTCGCAGGCCAACCCGCAAGCACTCTGGAGACCCCTCATGAGCATCACGGCTGAATCGCGTATTCCCCGCATCCTGGAGCAGGCGCCCGATTTCGAAGCAAAAAGCACGCAGGGTGTTATTAAGCTGAGCAATTACACCGCGCAAGGCAAGTATGTGCTCCTGTTTTCGCATCCTTCCGACTTCACCCCGGTGTGCACGACCGAGTTCATCGAGTTTGCCAAGCGCCAGGCGGACTGGGACCGGCTCAACGTCCAGCTGGTCGGTGTATCGATCGACTCGGTGTTCTCGCACATTGCCTGGATCCGCGACATGGAGCAGTTTTCGGGCGTAAAAATCCAGTTTCCGCTGGTGGCGGACCTCGACTTCAAGGTTTCAACCCTGTATGGACTGGTGCATGAGGCGGTTTCGGACACAGCGGCGGTGCGGGCGGTGTTCGCGATCGACCCCAAGGGCGTGATTCGCGCGATTATTTACTACCCGCCGCAGCTGGGGCGCTCCATGGACGAGCTGGTGCGGGTATTTGAGGCGATTCAGCTGACCGATAAAGCCGGATTTTCGGCTCCGGCGAACTGGGTTCCGGGCCAGCCCGTAATCGTGCCCAGCCCGGCTACCGTGGCGGACGCGGAAAAGCGCTCCAACGGGGGCGGTGCCGGGCTCGAAGTCGAGAGCTGGTATTTGGCGAAGAAGACGCTTTAGGTAGTTGCTATAAGCAAAGGGGCAAGCTCCTATGTCAGCTTGCCCCTTTGCTGTTCCAAGTACAACGTCGAGCTTTGGCCCACAAGAACCCACGTCTCAGAATCGAGACGTGGGGCACCCGTGTTGGTTGCTGGAGTGGCAGGGGGTCGTCAGATGCGGGCCTAAGAGCCCCCGCCGATGGCCAGTTGCCAGAGAAGCATGGCGTTGAGGCCGATGATCACGGAAGCGATCGCCCAGCCAATGCGCCGCGTGGCCCCCGTGCTGCGAAAACGCCCCATGACGCCAGTCCGGCCGGTGAGGAGGAGCAGAGGAATCAGTGCGAAAGGGAGCGCAAAGCTCAGCACAACCTGCGAAAGGATGATGATCTTGACCGCGTCCAGGCCGCTGGCGATGACGGCGAGCGAGGGCAAAAGGGTCAGCAAACGGCGCAGAAAGATGGAAAAGCGCACGTCGAGAAAGCCCTCAAGAACGACCTGTCCGGCCATGGTGCCGACCGTGGAAGACGACAGTCCGGAGCAGAGCAGGGCCAGGGCGAAGATAGTGGCGGAGGCGGGGCCGAGCAGGGGGCCTAGGGTATGGTGGGCGTCTTCGATCGAAAACCCGCCGGTTTGCGCGTGCGTGTGAGCAAAGGCGCCGGCAGCGACCACGACCATGGCGGAGTTGACCAGCCAGGCGCCGTTCATGGCGATCAGGATGTCGAGTTTTTCGTAAAACAGGAGCCGTTCGCGGGAAACGTGGGGCAAGCCGTCGCGGGCGAACTGCTCGCGAACCCGGGGCTGGACCAAGGCTGAGTGCAGGTAAACCACGTGCGGCATGACGGTAGCGCCGAGCATGGAAACGGCGACGTAGATGCTGCCGCCGCCGACGCGCGGCAAAAGGATGCCGGCGGCGACGCTGGACCAGGCTGGGTGGACAAAGGCCAGCTCCAGCGCGTAGCAGATGCCGATGGCGGCAACAAAGCCGATGATCGCGACTTCGAGCTTGCGGAAGCCGCGGGTTTCAAGCGCCAGCAGGGCGAAGACGACCACCGTAGCCATGAGCGCGGCGAAAAAGAGCGTGGCGGTGCGCGACCAGCCGTGCGCGAGGAACCACGGGCCGAACAGGAGGTAAAAGCCCAGGGCGGCCCCGAGAAACTCGGCCAGATCGGTGGCCAGGGCGGAGATTTCTGCGGCCAGCCACAGAAAGATCGCGGTGCGGCGGGGAAAGTGCTCGCGGCAGTTTTGAGGGAGGGTTT
>CAXTVG010000274.1:1574-3812 GCA_964247505.1 uncultured Acidobacteriaceae bacterium | reverse complement strand
GCGGCTTTATGAATTGCAGTTCGCCAGCATGGCGGACGAGGAGGTACGAGTTTGAATTTGGAACTGACGCAAATCGCGCGTGACGGTGTTGCGGAGGGGGCAAGCGAGCCGGTGTATTCCATGACGGGCTACGCCCGGATCACGGTGCGGCCGGAGGATGCGCCGGCAATTACGTTGACGCTCAAAAGTATGAACCATCGCTTTCTGGACCTGCAGCTGCGCCTGCCATCGGGCGCGGAGCACTTGGAAGGCGCGATCCGCTCGGAGCTGAAGCGGGAGCTCGCGCGCGGGCACGTCGAGTGTACGCTTACGCTCGAGCGGCAAGGGCGCCGTGAGGAGGATGAGCGCCGCGCCGCGCCGCAGTTCGACCTCGACCTGCTCCGGGATTATGTGGCAAACTTCCGGGCGGCAGCGGCCGAGGTTGGGCTTTTCGCCGCGGTACCCGACCTGAACGAGGCCGCGCGGCTTCCCGGCATGCTGCTTGAAAGCGCCCGCGCGGACGATGCGAGCGAACGGGCCGTGCTCGACGCCGCGCTTGCGCGCGTGCTGCCGGGGCTGCTTTCGGAGACTGTGGGCGCGCTCAAGGCGATGCGGGCCCGGGAAGGCGCGTCGCTCGCCGCGATCCTGACGGAAAGCCTCGACCGGCTCGGCGCTTCCCTTGCGGAAGTAGGCGCGCTGCGCGGCGGTGCGCAGGACGCTTACTTCGCGCGGCTTTCCCGGCGGCTTCAGGCGTTGCTGGGCGAAGCGGTGGATCGCGACCGGGTCCTGGCCGAGGCGGCGATGCTGGCCGAGCGCGGCGATGTGGAAGAAGAGCTCGCGCGTATGGCGGTGCACATCGGGCACTTCCGGGCGCTGCTCGGCTCGGGCGGCGAGGCAGGGAAGAAGCTCGATTTCCTGCTCCAGGAAATGAACCGCGAAGCCAACACGCTGCTGTCAAAAACCGCCGGGATCACCGGCGGCGGTGCACGCATTACAGAGTGCGGGCTGGCCATGAAATCGGAGATCGAAAAGCTGCGCGAGCAGGTTCAGAACCTCGAGTAAATCCTTCGGCGGTCCTGCGGACGGCGGCGTTGAAGTAGTTCTTGAGTTCGGAGTTGGGGGAAAGGAAAAAACGTGGCGGGCATTCTTTTCATCATTTCGGCACCATCGGGCTCGGGCAAGTCCACGCTTGTCGCGCAGATTCGCTCGCTGGTGGCGGACCTGGAGTTTTCCGTGTCGTACACCACGCGGGCGCCGCGCGGCTCGGAAGCGAGCGGCCGGGAGTACAACTTTGTTTCCGTCGCCCAGTTCGAGGGAATGATCGATCGGGACGAGTTTCTGGAGTATGCCGACGTGTTCGGCAACTACTACGGAACCGCACGCCAGTCGCTCACGGACGCGACCGCGCACGGCAAGGACCTGCTTTTGGACATCGACGTGCAAGGGGCCGAGCAGGTGCGCGAGCGCATGGCGGAAGCGGTCAGCATCTTCGTCCTGCCGCCGAACCCCGTCGTCCTGGAGGCGCGCCTGCGCAACCGGAGCCGCGCGGAAGGGAGCCTTGACGATGAGGTGATCGCGCGCCGTCTCCGCAAGGCCCGCAGCGAGATCGGCAATTACCCTCGTTACGGGTATGTGTTAATAAATGACGTTTTAGAGATTGCAGTGGAGGAACTTTCGGCTATTGTGGCGGTAGAGCGGTTTCGCCGCGGTTTTGGCCGCGGAGAGCCGCCCGGGGAAGTCGCCCGCCTGGAGCACCTGGCGAGCGGTTGCCGCCGGGAGGGCATCCGGAGCAGGTTGGAGCCGGTGCTTGCGGCATTTGGAGTTGCGATTCGGCAGGAAACGAACAAGGAAGCAGTCTCGACCATTGGGGGCAGTCCATGAAGCTTGAGCACGAGTTCGACAGCAATTTCCGCTATGTGATCGTCGCGGCGCGCCGCGCCCGCCAGCTCCAGAACGGGTCCAGCCCGCTGATCGTTTCCCCTTCCTCAAAGGCGTCCAAAATCGCACAGCATGAGATCACGGCCGGTCTGGTGCAGCACGTGCGGTATGAGACGCCAGTGATCAAACCCGGGTTCGACGCACCCGAAATCCCGCGCTTCGCCTAAAGACTCCATGCGGTTCGGGACCGCTTTTCCTAGCCCGCTTGCTGGCCGCCGCGACGTTACAATCGCAGCAGAGGACGGGAGGGCGCGCTTCGTGAAGATCACCTTGGGAGTGACCGGCGGCATCGCCGCGTATAAAGCCGCGGAGCTGGTGCGT
>CAXTVG010000274.1:0-1564 GCA_964247505.1 uncultured Acidobacteriaceae bacterium | reverse complement strand
TTGCACAGCATGAAATCACGGCTGGGCGGGGGCAGCATGTGCGGTACGAAACGCCGGTGATCAAGCCCGGGTTCGACGCACCCGAAATCCCGCGCTTCGCCTAAAGCCTCCATCCGGTTCGGGACCGCTTTTCCAAAGGCCGCTTGCTGCCCGCCGCGACGTTACAATCGCAGCAGCAAGGAGGGCGCGCATCTTGAAAATCACCCTGGGTGTGACCGGCGGCATCGCCGCATACAAGGCCGCGGAGTTGGTGCGGGCGTTGCAGGGCAAGGCACTTGACGTGCAGGTGGTGATGACCGAGGGCGCGCAGCGCTTCGTCCAGCCGCTTACGTTTGCCGCGCTTTCCGGCCATCGCGTGATTACGAGCCTGTGGAACGACGGAGCCGCCGGCGAGCCCGCGATGGAGCACATCGACCTCGCGCAAGCGACCGACGCGCTGGTGGTCGCCCCTGCCTCGGCGGACACGCTGGCGCGCTTTGCCCAGGGCCGCGCAGACGATTTCCTATCCACGCTTTACCTGGCCGCCGCCGCGCCGGTGGTGATCGCCCCGGCGATGAACGTCCGCATGTGGGAGCACCCGGCCACACAGGCCAATGTGGAGCAGCTGCGCGCACGCGGCGCGATCCTGGTTGCGCCGGAAGCGGGCGGGCTAGCCTGCGGCATGGTCGGCGCGGGGCGTCTCGCGAAAACCTCCGTCATTGTGGAAGCCGTTCTCCAGGCCCTGCAGCGAAGCCGAGACCTCGCCAGTGAAACCGTCCTGATCACTGCAGGCGGAACGCGCGAAGCGATCGACCCGGTGCGCTTTCTCGGCAATCGCTCGTCGGGAAAAATGGGCTATGCGCTGGCCGAATCCGCCGCGCGCCGGGGTGCCCGGGTTCTGCTCGTTTCCGCGCCGGTAGCTTTGCCGCCGCCTCCTGGCTGCGAGCTCATCGCGGTGACCACAGCCGAGCAAATGCGCGCCGCCACGCTGGCGCACCTGCCGGAAGCCACGCTGGTCGTGATGGCCGCCGCGGTCGCCGATTACCGGCCACGCGCGGCTGCCGGGCAGAAGCTCAGGCGCTCCGGCCCGCTCACCCTGGAGCTTGAACCTACCGAAGACATCCTGGCCGAGATCGTGCTGCGCCGCGGCCCCGGAACGCTGGTGATCGGCTTCGCCGCGGAAACCGAGGACGCGCTCGCGAGCGGCCGCGCAAAACTCCTGCGCAAGGGTGCGGACGCGATGGTGGTCAACGACGTTTCCCGCGCCGGCGTGGGCTTTGACTCCGATCGCAATGCCGCCACGTTTCTTACCCGCAGCACCGCGATCGATCTGCCGGAAATGAGTAAGCGCGACCTCGCCGGCCGCATTCTCGATGAAGCCCTGCACCTGCGCCGCCCGCAAACCCTGTTGGCGGAGTTGGGCGAGCCTGTGCAAACCGGCGCGAGCCGCTAGAGTGGCCCACAGCTTCACGCCCGAGGCGGTCGCCGCGCTGCGCGCCCAGCTCGCCTTCCTGCGCGACCTGGGCATCCACGATCTTTACCGCCGGCCGGCCTCCGCGGACGCGCCCATGCTTTCGCAAGCCCC
>CAXTVG010000273.1:2435-3813 GCA_964247505.1 uncultured Acidobacteriaceae bacterium | reverse complement strand
TTGCCCCCTCGTTCAATGGTAGGACAGCTGACTCTGACTCAGCATATCGGGGTTCGAATCCCTGGGGGGCAACCACACGCTACTCTTCGCGCAGGACCTCAAGCGGCTTCTGCCCCAGAATCCTGAAGCTCGCCACCCATCCGGTCACGATCGCGAGCGCCGCGGTCAAGCCCACGCCCCAGCCATCGGCTTTCAAATCGGAGACGAACGGCACCTCCGCAAGATGGAGCAGCAGCCGGGAGAGGCCGTTCGCAAACACCATGCCCGCGAGCCCCGCCAACAGCCCGAGCACCACAAACTCCACCGAAAACACCCCGGCGATGCGCGGGCGGGTCGCTCCCAGCGTTTTCAGCACCACCACCTCGCGCACTCGCCGGAAGCGCGTGCTTGCGATGCTCGATGCGAGAATGACCATGCCCGAAAGAATCGAGAAGCCCGCAAGAAACCGGATCACGATGGTGATCTGGCCGACTACGTGCTGAATGGTGTCGAGGATATCCGCAATGTTGATTGCCGTGACGGTCGGGTAGTGGGCGAACAGTACCCGCTGCAGCTCCGCGATGTGCCCAGGCTGCATGTGCATGGCCGCGTACCAAACCACGGGCATATCCCGGAGCTGCGCGGGGGCGAAGATAAACTCGCTGCGGCTGGAGATGTGCTGCCCGTCGACCTTGTAGATCGCGGCTACGGTTGAGGTAAACCGCTGCCCGTCGGAGGAAAACCCTATCTGCGAGCCCACGTGCAGGTGGAGCCGCGCCGCAATGCGGTCGATGACAGCGACTGAGTGCGCACCCTGGTCGGTCCACCACGCGCCCTGCTCAACCTTGATGCCGGCTGGGGTCTGCGCGGCCCAGGTAAAAGAAAGTGTGCGCCGCAGGTGCATCGGGTATTTCTTGCGGTCCAGCTGCCGCACCGGCGTGCCCTCAAGCGTATCGAGCGAGCCGGAAAGGATCGGAAGCGCCTCGAAATTGTGCTCCGCCCCAGGCTGCTCGAGTACCAGCTTGCGTACGCCGTCCAGCTCGCTGGACGCAATATCGATCAGGAATACGTTTGGGGTATTCGCGGACATGGCGGTGTGCATTTGCGAGACGATCGAGCGCTGCATCAGGAACACGCTCAGGATCAGCATGACGCCCACGCCGAGCGCGGCCAGCACCGCCGCCGACTGATTTCCCGGCCGGTACAGGTTTGCGAGTCCGTGCCGCAGCGTGGAGGGCAGCGCCAAGCGCGTGCGGTTCAAGGCCGTCTTTAGAATACGCAGCAGGCCGGAGGAGATAGCGAGCAGAATCAGCAGAGACGCAGCGAGCGAGCCCGCGAACCAGCTTCCGCCTTTCCAGTTATCCGAGAGCAAAGCCGCGATCACCGCGAGCGCCAGCAC
>CAXTVG010000273.1:0-2335 GCA_964247505.1 uncultured Acidobacteriaceae bacterium | reverse complement strand
TTGATGGGCAGCAGCGACCCGAGCACCGACGGCAGAACCCACTCGACAGCAACACCCAGAACAACGCCCAGCAGCGCCCCCGCGCAGCCAAGCAGCAGCGTTTGCAGCACGTAAATCCGCAACACATCCGCCGATCGCGCGCCCATCGATTTCATAATCGCAATGCCGTCGATGCGTTGCTGCAGGTGCGCGCGCATGGCCATGGCGACGCCGATCGCGCCCAGAACCATAGCCACCAGGCAGATCAGGCTCAGCAGCCCGCGCGCCTGGTCCAAGCCCTCGGTCAGCTCCGGCGAGCCTTCGCGGTAGTCGCCGATCACCGCTTCCGGCAGGGCGTGCTCAAGCGCGGCGCGGTCGCCCGCGATCGGCGCATTCAGAGGCAGCTTAAATAAATAGCGCTCGGTCGCGCGGCTGCCCGGTTGCAGCAGCCCGATCGACTCAACCGCGTGGCGCGTCATCATCACGCGAGGCCCGATGCCCACACCCGCGGTCAGGCGGTCGGGCTCTTTTTCAATCAGCGCCGCGACGCGAAAGGGATGGCCGCCGATCCGCAGCAGCGCGCCCACCTGTGTGTGGAGGCGCACCAGTAAGCTTTCATCCACCACGACCGAGCTGTCCGTCAGGTCGGCCGCAAGCGATCCGGCGGGTGCGAGCGTGACCGTCCCGTAGAACGGGTATTTCGCCGGGTCCACGATCTTGAGCGAGACCAGCAGCGGCACCGGGTCGCCGACGGCGCCGGCCATCGATGCCATCTCGGTCACTTGCGTCATCTCGGCGTCCGCATGCGCAGCGAAGCGCTGCAGGCGAGCCTGCTCCTCGGGCCGCAGCGTCCGGCTCATGCGCGCCGAAAGGTCCGCTGCAAGAATCGACCGCGCTTGCCCCAGCAGTGTCGTCGAGAATGAGTCCGCGAATCCGCGCACCCCGGTCAGCGCCCCAACGCCGATCGCGACCGACAGGACCACGAACACAAACTTCACCCGCGCGAACATGAGCTCGCGGTAGGCGATTCGCAGAGCCGTGCTCCACGGCAGCGCGGGCTTGGTTTTCGCTCCAGCGGAGCTTGCCTGTAGCGGCGTTTGAGTCGCCATTCACTCCTGCTTTCCTAAACGTATCGGGTGACCCACGTCTCGCTTTTGAGACGTGGGTATTTCTGAGCGCCAGCTCAGGAGCTCAACCCCGCCACCCCGATCGGCAGCATCGCGATGCCCTCGCTGTCGGTCGCCTCGGCAGCGGTCCCGTGTACCATCTCGTCGCGCACCATCACCCCATCCCGCAGCACCACTTGCCGGTCTGCCCGGGCCGCAATTTGCGGGTCGTGCGTGACCATCACCAGCGTCGTCCCAGCCTCGCGCTGGCGCGTGGTCAACAGCTCCAGAACGTGCTGCCCGTTGGCCGTGTCCAGGTTGCCGGTCGGCTCGTCGGCCAGCACGATCGGCGGCTCCAGTACAAACGCGCGAGCCAGCGCCACGCGCTGCTGCTCGCCCCCCGAAAGCTGCACGGGATAATGGTGCAAACGTTCCCCCAGTCCTACGCTTTCGAGCAACCCGCGCGCCCGCGCCTTGCCATCACCCCTCGCGTTCAGCTCAAAGGGCAGCAGCACGTTTTCAAACGCGGTCAGGGTGGGAATCAGTTGATAGCTCTGGAACACAAACCCGATCTTGCCGCCGCGCACCTGCGCCAGGCGGTCCTCAGCCATGCGGCTGATGTCCACGCCGTCGATCAGCACCTGGCCCTCGGTGGGCGAGTCCAGCCCCGCGAGCAGCCCCAGCAGCGTGCTCTTGCCCGAGCCCGACGAACCCATGATCGCCACAAACTGCCCGCGCGGCACCAGCAAGTCAATCCCTCTCAGGATTTCCACAGTGCTCGCCCCATTGCGCATCCGCTTCCAAATCCCGCGCGCTTCTACCATTCCCACCTCTTACCCATGCTTAAGACGCGCCCGGCGCTTCTTTGTACGCAGCCCGGCAACACTCCGTTGCAGCCGGAGTGAACCCGCGGGCTCCCCGGGCGAGTCCAACACTCCATGTCCGCCCGCACCCTTGCCGTTCTCGTCCTGGCTTTTGCTTCGGTGGCGGCCCCCGCCCAAACCGTGGTCTGCTTCGGCGACTCGCTCACCGCCGGCCGCGGCGCTCCGGCCGGGGCTTCCTACCCCGACGACCTCCGGGGCGACCTCCAGCGAACCGGCTCCCATGCCATCATTATCAACCAGGGCATTTCCGGCGACACCACCAAGGATGGCCTCGCGCGCGTCGACGCCGTTCTCCGCGCCCACCCTGCCATTGTCGTCCTCGATCTCGGTGCCAACGACGGGCTGCGCGGGTTTCCCGTCCCCGGT
>CAXTVG010000272.1:0-3819 GCA_964247505.1 uncultured Acidobacteriaceae bacterium | reverse complement strand
CCACGCGACCGCCGCCGCTAAACCGGCTTAGGTCCGCGAACCGCTTTCGCCCGGTGCGCAAGCACAACGGCGGTCATTCCCGTCTGTAGGGCAAGGCTCAACGCCATCAGGAGGACGTACCCTTCAATCGGCGCGTCCTTGGCGACCCCGTACACCACCATGCCGATAAGCCACAGCAAGGGCAAGCAGCCCAACGCGGCAAATACTCGAAGTTGCCGCACTCCGGGGAGCGTAAGCGCACAGAGCGTGAGTAGCGATTGGCCCAGAATGGCTATGGCAATCAGGTCCAGCCTGCTATATCCGTGTTTCAAAATAAGCGCCATTGTGCCGAACCACAGGCCATATGCGGACGTAAACATGCAGAGTCCGGCAAGCAGGCGCTCGGAACGCGAGAACCGGTGGACGCCCAGGCTCAGAGCATGCCGCAGATACCATAGGTTGGCGCGGAAGCGTCCTCGGCGAGCGCTGACGTCTGCATACCCCTCGAAAAGATCGCCCGCGATTGGATCGCGGTCACGGTCGTATAAGGAAAGAAGCACGAGCTGCTCAAGCCAGCGCGGGGGTGTGGGAGTGGTCATGCGGGAACCTCCAGGGGCCAGGGTTTGCCTTGCCACAGTCGATCGAGAGTTGAACGGGCCTCGTTCAGCGCCGCGGCACCGGGCGAGGTGAGACGATAAAAACGCCGGGCTCGTCCGCCGCGCTCGGGAGTGCCCTGGTCGAGGCGCGAGGCGAGAAGGCCCTTGGCTTCGAGCCGGTCCAGAGTGGCGTAGATGGCTCCCGCGCTCACTCGGCGCTCACGGCTAAGCGCCGTCTCTACCGCGCGGAGTACGGCGCGGCCATAGGCGGCATCCTCTAGAGTGAGAACGGCGAGAAGGACGACCTGCTCGAAAGTACCTAGCAGTTCTGCCATGCTTACAATGTAGACAGACGTCCAGCTCGCAGTCAATCCTCACTTTGCCCACCACCAACCACGGGTGCCCCATGTCTCGATTTTGAGACATGGGGCTATCCTGAGCGAAAGCTCAGGACCTGATCTCCGCACAAATACGTATGAGTAGCCCACCGCAGACCCAAGACACCATCACCGCCATCGCCACCCCACCCGGCCGCGGCGGCATCGGCATCGTCCGGCTCAGCGGCCCAGATGCGCTCGCCCTCACGCTGCCCCTGCTCGACAACAAGCGGCTGAGGGGCCCAAACCACGCCCGCTTCTGCCACCTCCTCGACCCCGCCACACGCGAAAAACTCGACGAAGCCATCGTCACCTACTACCAGGCCCCCCGCTCCTACACCGGCGAGGATGTGGTCGAAATCGCCGCCCACGGCGCGCCCGTGCTCCTCGATCGCATTCTCCGCCTCCTGCTTGCCGCAGGCGCCCGCCTCGCCCAGCCGGGCGAGTTCACCGAGCGCGCCTTTCTGTCCGGACGCCTCGACCTCACCCAGGCCGAAGCCGTCCGCGATCTCATCGAATCCCAAACCCTGCTCCAAGCGCAAACCGCCGCAAGCCAGCTCGGGGGCGCGCTCTCCCGCCGCATCGCTCCGCTCAAACAGCAGCTCGTCGCCCTCATCGCCCGGTTGGAAGCCGGGATCGACTTTGCCGAAGACGACACCCCCGTCGTGAGCCAGGCCGAGCTGGATGCCCAGCTCGCCCGCCTCCAAACCGCGCTGGCCGAGCTCGAGCAGTCCTTCACCCGAGGCCGCCTCATCCGCGAAGGCATCACCCTCGCCATCGTCGGCCGCCCCAACGCCGGCAAAAGCTCGCTTTTTAACCGCCTGCTCGACCGCGACCGCTCCATCGTCACCGCCGAACCCGGCACCACCCGCGACACCGTCCACGAGCGGCTTTCGATCGGTGGCATCCCGGTCGAACTCATCGACACGGCAGGCCTGCGCGAAGCCGCGAATGAGGCCGAAAGCCTCGGGATTGCCCGCTCCCGCGAAGCCTTTTCCGACGCGGATGTGATCCTCCTCGTCCTCAACTCGACCGAACCGCTGAACCGGGAAGAGCAGTTGCTGCTCGAAGCCGCCGAGGGCCGGCGGCTCCTGGTCGCGTTGAACAAATCGGACCTGCGCGCCGCCGAGGCACCTGCGGCAACCGCAGTTAAAGTCCAGGAGTGCACTCCTCAAGCTGTAATCGTGCCGACTTCCGCGCTTACGGGCGAAGGCATCCCCACCCTGCGAGACGCGCTCCAGGCGGCGCTCCTCGGAGAACCGGCAGCCGGCTCAGCCATGCTCACCAACCTGCGCCAGCACACCGCCGTGCAGGCCGCTCTCTCCGCAATCGAAGCCGCCCAAGCAGCCGCGGAGAACAGCCTTCCCCACGAGCTTTTGCTGCTCGACCTTTACACCGCCCTCCGCGAACTCGACTCCCTCACCGGCACCACCACCCCGGACGACATCCTCCATCGCATCTTTTCCACCTTCTGCATCGGGAAATAGCGGCGCGTCTCGCCACCGTTGCCTAAACTGGAGAACCAAAGACCGGATCTGTAATCAAAATGACAGGGTCGGTATGGTTTTGCCAAGAGGATGTGCTAGGTTACATGTAACAGCAGGAGAAGCCCCATGCCCCAACCCAAGAGCAGCACCTCATCCCGCGACAAGGTGCGGGAGCACCGCAAGCGGCTTCGCGCCCAAGGGCTGCGCCCCATTCAAATCTGGGTGCCGGACGTGCGCTCTCCGGAGTTCGCCGCCGAAGCGCGCCGCCAGTCGTTGCTGATTGCGAACAGCCCGCATGCAAAGGAAGACCAGGCCTTCGTTGATGCCATCTCTTGGTGGCCCAATGAGGAAGAGTGAAGCGGGGTGAAGTTTGGACCATCGCAGGCGGACCAAACTACGCCGGCAAACCGCGTCCGGCACTCATCCTCCAAGATGACAGGTTTGATCAAACGGAGTCCTTAACCATTTGCCTTTTCACGACGGATGCGGCCGTCATACCTTTAGTTCGTCTGTCGGTGCAGCCGGACGAAGCAAACGGACTCAGAGTTCCTTCCCGGCTCATGGTAGACAAGATCACCACCGTGCCCAAATCTAAAATCGGTGTACGGGTGGGCAAACTCGCCGACAAAGACATGCTGCGCCTGAACCGGGCCGTGCTGGTATTCCTAGGGCTGGCTGGGTCGTAGCCGGAAGTAAGCACGGCGGGAGCTGTACGACTCGCCGCCGCACCGAAGTTCGTGCTCGCGTGAGCAAACGAGTTGAACCGTTCGCGCCGTTAAATCCGCGTCCCGCGCCCACGCCCAAACAGCAGCCATAGAACCACCAGCAGCAGGATGATGCTGATGCCGCCGCCACCGTAGTAGCCCACGCCCGGTCCCATGTAGTACCCGCCGCCGCCGAACAACAAAAGAAGAATTACAAGAATAATGATAAGTCCCATGGCGGGGAGCATAGCACAGCTCCCGGCTCGTTTACACGAGCAAACCGCAACGTAGGCGGAAAGAAATTCCCAAATCGGGACGGTTCACTCTGCCCCCGTCTCGTTCCACAAAAACCCCAGCTCATCCGTTTCATCCTGGATCTCCTGGTCGAGCGACACCCCCGCGCTGTGTCCGCCGCTCAAACTGTAGTGCAGCAGAACAGGCCGCCCGCTCGTGCTCGCCGCCTGCACCCGCGCCGTCATCTTGCGCGCGTGCAGCGGCGCCACCCGCGTGTCGCTGTCCCCGGTAAAGAACATCACCGCCGGATATTTCACTCCTTTGCGCACATGCTGGTACGGCGAGTAGTGCGCCAGGTACGGGTACTCCGCCGGCACATCCGCGTCCCCGTACTCAGTGGTCCACAGCTTGCCGAACTCGAAATGCTGGTAGCGCAGCATAT
>CAXTVG010000271.1:322-3823 GCA_964247505.1 uncultured Acidobacteriaceae bacterium | reverse complement strand
TACCCGAAACTGCTGGGCGACCGCAACACAACGGAAAACCGATTTGCCATGCAGGCTTACCTGCTGGGCGGCGAGACCGAGTTCTGGCGAGCCTACCGCCGGTATGCGGGGGTGCTGCACTTTGTGTATCTGACGGCCAGCGACCCGAACGCATTTACGGCGGACCATTTCCGGGATTCGAAAACACTGGAGTTACAGCCGCAGTTCGTGAATGCAATGGAGCAAGCCTTCAATCCCCTGGGCGTATACCTGAACTTCTGGCATCCCACGCTGCACGTTGGGGAAGCGCGAGAGTACACCATCGCCATGTGAACGATCAAGACTGGCCGCGAACCGGCAAGCTGCGATTGGTTTTCAGGAGCGAAGATGGCAAACCGGCCGCCGCTGAGGAGGTCCCGTTCTCGCCGGCACCCCTTGGAGCGCAGTCCTGCACTGTGCCGTTAACAGCTCCGGCAGCGCCGGGCAATTACTCCCTGCAGGCAATCGCGGCAGCGGCGGACGATAGCACTCATCCGACAATCTCGCGCCGCGATGTGACCCTGCAGCTAGGGGCGTAACAAGTGCTGGAAAGCCAGTTGCCCTTCCACGACGACCTGATGCTTTGCAAAGGTACAGCGATGGTCTAGACCTTTGCCTGTGAAGTTATTGGGTAGACATGCCACTAAGCGATCGATTCCAAACCTATGGCGGAGAGTGAGGGATTCGAACCCCCGGTAGCCTTTCGACTACGTCTGATTTCGAGTCAGGTGCATTCAACCGGGCTCTGCCAACTCTCCGCGCCTGCCGCTTGGGGCCGCGGTCACGTTAAAGCTTACCACGCAGCCGCGAGATTCCTGCCGGCCTGCGATGTATTGCATGGCTGCGCCTAACGCGGCAGCAGAAAGGCCTTGTCCACGATCGCCGCCGGCCCGGCCCCGGCGGGCAGCAGCGTAAACAGAGTTCCAAAGACCGGTTCGCGATGCAGGTTCCGGTCAAAAGCGCGCAGCACGGAAACGTCGCCCGCACCCGTGTCGGCCGCGAGCAGCAGGTGCCCGTCCGCCGAGAAGGTCATCGGGCCCGGGCCCGCGCCGACGTGCACGGTATTCACCAGCTTGCCATCGTCGATCGAATACACGGCGATGGTATCCGCGGCCTCGTTCGCAATCCACAAAAGCGTGTTGTCGGCGCTCACCGCTCCAAAGCAAGGCCGCGCGCCGATCAGCGCCGCGCCCCCTACCTCGTTGGTTCCGGTCGCGATCTCAGAAACGGAGTCGGACCCTTGATTGGCGACAAAGATCTCGCCGCCGTCCGGCTTCATGATAAGCCGCACCGGCTGCTCGCCGACATCGAGCAGCGCGAGCAGCCGGTCTTCTTGCGGTCCTTCCAGGGCGCTTCGGCGAGGGGCGCGAAGACCGAGCGCCATCACCTGATGACCGGCAGAGCAAGCCGCGAACACCTTGGACGAGTCGGGCAAAATGGCAAGGCTGCCGGCTCCGGGGCAGCCTGGAAATGAACTGCGAAGCCGTGGCAGCCGATCGGGCTCGAGCTCATAAAGGCTGACGCTCCCACTTTTTCGATTCGCTACGGCCAGCGTTTTGCGGTCCGGAGAGATCGCAATGGCGTCCGGAGCTTCTCCCGCGCCGACAGTGTCCGTGACGACCCCTCGGCTAACATCCACGACCGAAACGCTGTTTGAGCCTGTGTTGGCCACGTAAAGCCGATCCCCTGCGCTGTCGACCGCAAGCCCGGAAGGCAACTTCCCCACTGGTACCCGCACCGCAATCCGATTGGTTTCCGCGTCGATCACGGACACCACGCCCCGCGCGCCGGGCGTGCCCTGGCTCGCGGCATACACCTGGTTGCGCGTCTTGCTGGCTGCCAGCGCAACCGGATGCGGCGCAACAGAGAGCACTGCCTGTTGACGCAGATGTACCAGGTCCAGCACGGTGACCGTGCCGCTGCCGCTGTTGGCCACGTAGGCATATTCGCGGTAGTTTGCCGGGTACTGCGGAAAGCGCCCGCTGCGGCAGCTGGGAAGCAGCAAAAGGGCGCAAAAAGGGAGCCATCGCATCGGGAAGTGGAGAAAGGAAACAGGCATGCTTCCTTGCAATGTACCTGAAGCAGTTTCTCTGGAGGGAGGAGTAAGGATGGGATCGCGCGCTTGCATTTCCATGGAGGGGCGCGAGCGTCGTGTTCGGGAGGCCGCCCCCTCCGCGTTAAACGCTGACGGCTTCCGCGCCCGCGTAGCTGTTACGCGCGACGTTGCGGCCCACAATCGCGGCAATCTGTGCGGCTTCATCCATCAGCTGCGTAAACTGGTCCGGATAGAGCGATTGCGCGCCGTCCGACAGCGCGCGGTCCGGCTGGTTGTGGACTTCGACGATGAGCCCATCGGCCCCGCAGGCGACAGCGGCCCGCGCCATCGAAAGCACTTTATCGCGTTTGCCGGTGCCGTGGCTCGGGTCAACGACGATGGGCAGGTGCGAAAGCTGCTGCGCAGCGGGAACGACGCTCAGGTCGAGCGTGTTGCGGGTGTGGTCCGCAAAGGTGCGGATGCCCCGCTCGCACAGGATTACCTCGTAGTTGCCCTCACTCATGATGTACTCGGCGGCCATCAGCAACTCTTCGAGAGTTGCCGACATGCCGCGCTTCAACAGGACAGGTTTGCGCTTGCGCCCAGCGGCCCGCAGCAGGGAATAGTTCTGCATGTTGCGCGCGCCGATCTGGATGACGTCCGCGTAGTCTGCTACCAGGTTGAGGGCTTCATGGTCGATCGCTTCCGTGACGATACGCATGCCGGTGCGGTCGCGGATTTCGGCCATGATGGTGAGCGCTTCCTCGCCGAGCCCTTGAAACGCATAGGGCGAGGTCCGCGGCTTGTATGCGCCGCCGCGAAAGAACTGCGCGCCCGCCGCGGCTACGGCGTCCGCGGTCGCGAACGCCTGCTCGCGGGTTTCAATCGAGCACGGCCCCGCGCACACCATCAGGTCCCGGCCGCCCACGGTAATGCTGGTGCCGGGAAAGCGGATGATCGTATCTTCTTCCTTCACATCGCGGGAGACGAGCTTATAGGGCTTGGAAACCCGGATCACGTCGGCCACGCCCGAAAGCTCCGTCAGCGAGGACTGGTCTACCTCGCCGCGATTACCGGTGATGCCGATGGCGGTGCGTTGCGCGCCGGGCAGCGGATGCGGGCGCAGGCCCAGGCGCTCGATCTGCTCGCATACCGCGGCGATCTGCTCTTCGGTCGCGTGCGACTTCATGACGACTAGCATGCGGAAAACCTCTCCCGGCTAGTGTATCCCGCGCCTAACGCGAGCGGGAGCGCCGGAGCACAAAGGCGAGATAGAGAAGCTGGATTGCCCAGGCAAAACCATACGCCAGCAAAACGTGCCGGTGCTCCATATCCTGCGTATAAACCGCCCAAAACGCGCTCATACCCGGTCTCCTTCCGGCAGCCCCGGCGCGCGCGCGGGCCGCCTCGGCTGGGCCAGAAGGGCTTGCACCGCCGCGGCCTCCATC
>CAXTVG010000271.1:0-312 GCA_964247505.1 uncultured Acidobacteriaceae bacterium | reverse complement strand
ACCTTCAGCTCCGGGCTCAGAATGCCCAGGTAGCGCACCGCAGACACAAACCCGCCCCACAAAAGCCACCCCGCCATATTCCACCAAATCGCGGGCATCATGCTCGGATCGACCCCAGAGCCCGGATTGCCGGCAAACACCGGTGCCGGATGCTGCGTGCGCCACCAGCGCGTGCTCATATAGACGAGCGGCACGTCAAGGTAGCCGAAAATCGCCATCACAGCCGCGAGTGTGCGCATGGAAGCGCCTTCCGCGAAACTCCGCAGCAGCAGGTACGCGAGATAGATCAGCCACAGGATCAGCGTGGAGGTA
>CAXTVG010000270.1:0-3825 GCA_964247505.1 uncultured Acidobacteriaceae bacterium | reverse complement strand
GGTCGTGAGCTTTCGCTCACAAGAACCCACGTCTCAGAATCGAGACGTGGGGCACCCGTATTGCTTGCTGAACGGACAAAATGCCTTACGGCGCGTCCTTCAGCGCGGACGCGAGCACGTTCGCGCTACCGTCCACTGGCGGGTGTTGGAGACCGAGAATGGCCGCGAGAAGCGGAAACACATTCGTGTTTTCGAACGGCTTCAGCCGGACTCCGGCGCGGATGTCCGGGCCTTCCGCGTAAAAGATCGCCCGCATTTCGGGAAACTGGCGCGGGTCGTAGCCATCCGAACCCCGGTCCGGCGCGGGTGTGCCGGGTCCATGCGCCCGGATCGCGACGGGCGCGTCGGCCACGATGACCGGATCGCCAATGCGAGGGTTGGTGTTGGCATGCAGCTCCCGAGGCACATCCGCGCGGCGGTACACTTTGAAGTTTGCGTCCGCGATTTTGAGCTTTTCGTACGTCCGCGCGGCGTCTGCATCGCTTGGCGCGTACAGGAGCGAGCCTGCTGTCGCGAACTTGGAAAGGTCGGCATACGTGTCCAGGCTGATCCAGCGGCCTTCGGTCGCCAGCATCCCAGCGTCGCTCACCACCACGAGATCGACCGGCAGCCTGGACGCGGCGAGCCCGGCGCGCAGGCGGCCTACCTGTGCGTCTGCCTGCTTTACGGCGGCCCGGGTTTGCGGGCTTTCGGGGCCGGACGCGTGGCCGGCGTGGGCTACATCCGCGAGTGAGAGCGCGATGAAGTGGGGGCGTTGCGCTTCCGGCAGCCGAAGCAGCGCGAGCGCCTGGTCGACCCGGGCCGCGTTTGGGATTTTGTCTTGCTCGCGCAGGGAGAAAGCGGGACGGAAACCGTGGATTTCCGCCTCGGAACCGGGCCAAAACAGGCACGCAGAGCGCATCCCCTGCTGCTCGGCCAAGACCCACAAGGGTGTCCCGCCGTACCAGCTTCCGTCGGTGCGCGAAGCCGGGTCCTCGGAGCTGAAACGCTTGGTATGGTCCTCGTTGTAGAAGCTTTCGGCGACGATTCCGTGGTGCTCCGGGTAGAGCCCCGTCGCCAGTGTGTAAAGGTTGGGAGCCCTGGTTGTGGGAAAGGAAGGGATCATGGGGCCGCTCGCGCCATGGGCCGCGATGGCCAGGAGATTGCGCACGACGGACGTTTGCGTGGAATCCCAGCCGAACCCGTCCAGCGAAACGAGGACGACGGAGTGTTTGCGCTCCGTCGCCGGCGCGTTCGGCCCGTGGTCCACCGCGGTCAAGCGCTGCGCTCCACCTCGCGCTGCCAGCAGCAGCGCCAGCAACAGGAAAAGCGCTGCGCGGGAGCTCGTGCGAACCGCGCTCACCGCAGCAGCAGGCCGTCCATCGCGGCGACAAGGCCCAAGGCGCCGAACACCATGCCGAGCCACCAGTACAAGCGAATCCGGGTGAGCAGGGTGATGGAGGTCACGACCAGGCCGATCTCGAGCAAGGCCTCGCCTAGGTCGAAGCGCCCGGCCTTTTTCTCTGCCTGCTCGACCCTTTCCTCGAAGTTACGGGCGACCTCCTGCTCGTGGTCCAGATCCCCCGCCCATTTTTTCAGGTGCGCCTTGTACGCAGCAGAGGTGGCCGCCCCCGCCGTGCTGTTGCCGGACGCGAGCGAGCCGAGCAGGTCGAGCGAAAGCTGGGTGTCGTTTTGCCGGATTTTTTTGGCCTGGTACAGGTTCCATTGGTCGCTGGCGCGGGCCTGGTTCAGCACGGCTTCGGTGTGGGTGCGGTGGCCCAGCACGGTCACAATCGCGACCAGAACCGCCAGCACACTCATGGTGAAGCTCACCGGCTTTAACGTGGGGCCGTGCCCCTCGGGCTCGCCTTCGCCGCGCGCGTGCTCGTGCTGCTCGTGCAGCTCCTGGACTTCGTTTGCTTCCATTGGGCCGCGGCCTCCCGAGCGCCGCAGCCTTATTCTAAGCCGGGCGGACCGCAGCAAAAAAAGAGGCGCCGGGTACGGAGACCCAGCGCCTTTCGGTGAAACCTGTGAAGAAGCTTTACTTGATCGTGCCGTTCAGCCCGTTGGGGAAGAACAATCCTCCGCCCGTCTTGCCGCCGTACACCACGCTCAATACCTGGGCGGCGGTGCGGGCAAACACGATGGCGTTGGCGTCGGCATTGACGATCGTGGAGGAGCCGTCCGCGCTGGTACCGACGCCGATATCGTCGTTGTTGGTACCGTCCAGTTGCGCGCGCGTCGCCGCGATTTTCTGGGACGCCTGCTGCGCCGCCGCACCCATGGCGTAGATACGTCCGCGGATGCCGCCGGTGTGGTAAGCTTCAGTCCCGAGAATGCCCGCCGCCGCGTCCAAAACCGCCGGGCTCGAAATGAGGCCCGCGGCGCCGTGATAGGCCGTAACCCCCACATCGGTCAGAGCCATCGCGCCGAGCAGAAAGTTCGTCTCGCTTGCGAACGGATCGAAGGGTGTAGGCAGGCCCGCCGTGGTTGCCAGCGTATTCCAGCTCGCTTGCAGGTCGATGTTGGGCATGGCAACAGCATTGGTGCTGAGCTGCCCCTGAATAAACGCGATGTGATTGCGCTCGTCCTGCGCGGTTTCAAAGGCAAAATCGCGCAGCGTGGGGTCTGTAAAGGCCACCGCGGCATTCGCTTTGACGGTGACCGAACCGGTTGTTCCCACGCCGCTGATGGTTCCGCCCACCTGGTCGATGGTCTTACCTTGGGTGGCCAGCGTGTAGTACTGCCCTTCCAGGAACTCCAGGTTGAGCGCGAAGTTGAGGATGTCGTTGTCGGTGATGGCTGCCGCCTGCGCAAGGGCGCCGCGGCTCAGCGCCAGGCCGGCCAGGGCCGCCGAGCCCATCAGAAGGGCCGAACGGCGGCTGCGTTTTGCTTCCAACTGCTGTAGTTCAAGAACGCTTTCCATGATCTCTCCTAGGGAATGTGGTCGCACACGGGGACGGTTTTAGGAAACGGACGCGGCGATCTTGCCGTTCAGCCCGTTCGGGAAAAAGCCGCCTTTGCTCACCACACCCGCAGCCGCGCTCAGGTAGACGATGTGCAGCACCTGGCTTACCGTCCGGGCATACGTGATGGAGTTGCTGTTCGCGGCCACGATTGTGCCCGAAGAAACGGCTGTTTCGTTTCCGCCCCCGGCGGTGCCGCGCAAGGCCGAGATCTGGTTCGCATAGGTCAGGTAAGCGGGCGAGCCGCTTTGTTGCAGACCGACCAGAATGGAGCGGATGAGGCCTGCGTGGTTGGCTTCCGTGGCCAAAATGCCGGCTGCCGCGGGCAGGTTTGTCGTCTTGTCGGTAAGCAGCGAAGCCGCCCCGTGGTAAGCCGTCACGCCTACATCTTCAAACGTGAACGCACCCACGACGAAACTCAACTGGTCCGCAAACGGGTTAAAGGTGGAACCGATACCGGCAGCCGTTGCCGCCGCGTTGAAAGCGTCTGTGAAGTTGATCGCTGGACGGTCCACGGCAGCACTGCCAAGCGCCTTGCGGAGAAAGCGCACATGGGCCAGCTCGTCATTTGCGATCTCGATCGCGTAGGCCTTGATGTTCGGGTCGGTGAAGCTGACCTGCGCCCCGCCGGTCACCGCGCCGGGGTTTGCGCCGATATCGGCCGCGGACAAGCCCGTGCCGGTCGCCGCGCGGAGATAGAACTCGGCCTCGAGGTATTCAAGGTTGAGCGCGAAGTTCAGGTAGTCCGCATCGGTATAAAGCTGCGCGGTTGCCGAGGGCGCCGCCGGGGCGCCCGAGCTCGAGTTGTTGCTGCACCCGGCCGCGAGAGAAACCGAGGCAGCCACCCCAACACCCGCACTCACGCCGCTGATAAACTTCC
>CAXTVG010000269.1:0-3828 GCA_964247505.1 uncultured Acidobacteriaceae bacterium | reverse complement strand
ATCGAGTTGCTGCCGAAGGAATTGGCAAAGCTTGAAACCTTGTTGTTAAGACCGGTGATGATCGACGAGATGATGATCACGGTCGAAACCCCGATGACCACGCCCAGAATGGTCAGCAGCGAGCGCATACGGTTCGCGCGGAGCGAATCGAGCGCCATGCGTAGGGTTTCGCCGGCTTTGCCGAAGTTCATTGCCATCCGCTAGAGCTCCGACCGCAACGCGACAATGGGATCCAGCCGCGCCGCTTTGCTCGCCGGGTATACTCCGAAGAAAATGCCCACGCCGGTCGCGACCAGCAGACCGGCCAAAATCGACCAATAACTGATTTGCGCGGGCCAGCCAACCGCCATGGATACTAAAAACGACAGCCCCGCCCCGATCGCGACGCCGACAACCCCGCCAAGCGCCGACATGGTCGCCGACTCCACAATGAATTGCAGCAGCAGGTCGGCCCTCCGCGCTCCCAGCGCCTTGCGGATCCCAATCTCGCGCGTCCGCTCCGTCACCGATACCAGCATGATGTTCATAATGACGATTCCGCCGACTACGAGCGAGATCGCGGCAACGCCCACCAGAACCATGCTGAAACTCGACGAGATGCTCTTCCAAAGCGAAAGCAGCGACCCGTTGCTCTCGATCGAGAAGCTGTCGTCCGCGCCCACAGCGTCCCGGCGCATCATGCGAAACAGCGCCCGCGCCTCGTCGGACGCTTCTTCCATCACCCCCGGGCCGCCGCTTGCCTTGATAAAGATGGTGAGCGACTGGTGCATCCCGTGCGAGTGCCGGTAGGCGCTCAGCGGTACATCGACGTAATCGTCCTGGCTTTGCCCCAGCGTGGTCCCTTGGCGTTCGCCCTGCCCGACCACCGTGTACACGTCCCCATCGACGCGGATTTCCTTGCCGATCGGGTTAGCACCACCCATCAGGTGATCGACCACGTCATAGCCGACGAGGGCGACATGCGCGCCCGACTTCTCGTCGGCTTCGGTCAGCTCGCGCCCGGCGACCACGATCAGGTCGGTCATCTGCTGCATGGAGGGGGTCCAGCCGTTGATTCTGCTGCCGGTGCTCGATTTGGTCCCGTACACGACCTTGCCCCGGGTATTAAGCTGCGCCCCGGCGAGCGTGCACTTACGGCAGCTGTCCCGGTACTCTTCAAACTGCTCGTAGGTTAGGTCCTTGCGCTTGTTGAACTTTAGGTAGGTCGCGTAGTCGAAGATCACCTCAGGGAGCTTGCTCACAGTGATTACGTCCGCGCCGTGGCCTGAGATTTTCGTCGCGACATAGTGGTTCGCGCCGTTGACCAGCGTGATGACCGTGATCACGGAAGCCACGCCGATGACCATGCCGAGCAGCGTGAGCACCGTCCGGAGCTTGTTGGCCCAGAGCGACTGCACGGCAATCCGGATTGACTCGGTCCACTGCATCTGCGAGTGAGTGTAGCAGCGCGCTTGCGGTTGTCCACCATTCTCTTTGCCGGAGTTTCGCGCCAGGCCCAAAACGGGAAAAAGCCGCCCCCGAAAGGACGGCTTTTTCCGCGAGCAGCCTGTAAGCCGAATTCTGTCCGGGATTGCTCCCTGGACGGCCATTCCTCTAGGCCTGCCATTGCTGATAGGCTCCAGCAACCTACCCGGAGGTTTCCGCCGGCCCCGCTCTTGCGAGCGACACCGTGGCTCCCGTTGGCGCGCCGGGCCGGCACGCACAGCGGACTTGGAGCCGAACCGCTGTTTCCTCCCTATTTGGTCTTGCTCCGTGTGGGGTTTACCCTGCCCTCCGCCGTTGCCGTGGAGGCGGTGCGCTCTTACCGCACCTTTTCACCCTTACCTCGCTCTGCCGAAGCAAAAACGAGGCGGTATTTTCTCTGTGGCACTGGCCGTCTCGCGGCCTTGACGCCGCGATCCCGGACGTTATCCGGCACACTGCCCTGCGGAGTTCGGACTTTCCTCCCCCCTTTGACGCGCTCGAAAGCTCGCAAAGAGCGGCGGCCGTCCGGCTGCCCGCACCTCCATCCTACGCGGGTTTTACAGTCGGGTCATGCGCGGGATCCGGTCCGGGCGGGGCGGGGTCGCGCGGCTTCAGGTAAAACCGCGCGCACTCTTCCCGCAAAATCCCGGCCACGATCTCAATATCGTCCCGGTACGCGCCCGCCACCAGGTCCTCGGTGTTTTGGAGGCGCTCGGCGAAGTAGTGCTCGTGCACGTCCGCGCGCCCGGCACCGTACACAATGCGCGAAATCCCCGCCCACAAGCAAGCGGCTGTACACATTGCGCAGGGCTGCAGGGTGCAGTATAAGGTGCAACCTGCCAGCGAAAGCGTTCCGCGTTCGGCGCATAGCCTGCGCATGGTCACCATTTCGGCATGCGCGGTCGGGTCCGAATGCATTTCCGCTTCGTTGAAGCCGTGCGCAACCACCGCGCCGCCTTCGACCAGAACGCAGCCGACCTCGGCACCGCCCGGCGTCCGCAGGCCCAGTTCCGCCTGCTCCACGGCCAACCGCATACACTCTTCATCCCGCATCGCCAAGGCTCCCTACTTCATCTGCTGGACTGTGTAGCCCTCAGGAATCTTGAGTTCAAACTGGTTATCGGCCAGCGGCTGATTCACCGTGAGCTTCCCGATGGAGATTACGATCTGGTACTCGTCGATCGGCCGCCGGATGGTGATCGTGCCGGGATAGCGCTGGTCGCCGAAGCTCGCGAACGGCCCATACACGGCCTGGGTTTCAATCTCGCCCGCCTCGTCGTAGATATCCACCCCGCTCGGCTGCAGAGTTGTCCGGTCATAGTGAATCACGCGCTCGGAGATGAGCTGCTGGCTGTTTGCCTTGCGCCGCACCACGGTCAGCGCATACTGCGGATCGGCCATCAGCTTGTGCGTTTGCGGGTCTATGTGCGTCTTTTGATCCTCTGTTTCCAGAACCTCTTCATCTGGCCCAATCGCTTGCGGGATCATTGTGTCGTAAAAAATATTCGGGCGCAGGTTCTCGATGGGGTTACTCGAAGGCGTGGAAACAGTATTCAAACCTACATATGCCTTGTTGTTGTGCGGGACGACCAAGGTAAACCGCTTCCCATCGCTCGCTAAATCGAATGCCGGCGTGTGCACCACGGGCAGCAGCCCCAGCACTCGCAACATTTCCGGGGCGCGCAGCAGGATATATCCGCTCAGCGAGGTGTAATCCGTGACCTGGCCTTTTTTTGCCCCGCCCACCGACACCTGAAACGTCACAGTGGCCTTGATGGACTGCAACGCCCGGTTCTGCTGGTTTACCATCTGCACCAGCTGGTCCGCAGTTGCACTTTTCACCACCGAGGGCATGATCGGTTGCTGCACCCGGTAAGTATGCCGCAAACAGCCCTGCATGGCGGGCAGAAGCGAAAACGCCGTCAACAGTAGCCCGAAGCGCCTTCTCTTGGGCAAAACCGGCAAATCTCGATGGGGAAAAAGACGCAAGCCTCAAGTATAGCGGCTAGGCTGAAGCGGGCGTGCAGAGCTTACCGGGCAGGAGCCGCCGCGCCCGAGCGCACCGCCGCGCGATAGGCCGCCACATTGCGCTGGTGCTCCTCAAGGGTTGCAGCGAACCGCGACTGCCCGCGCGGATCGGCTCCGGCGGCTACAAAATAGAAGTAGCCGGTGCGCGGCGGCTGCAGCGCTGCCTTAAGCGAAACAAGCCCCGGGTTGCAGATCGGCCCGGGCGGCAGGCCCACGTGCAGGTACGTGTTGTAGGGCGAGTCTGCCTGGAGCTCGGTGCGGTAAATCGTCCCGCGATAGCCGCCGCGCCGCCGCGCCGCGTAGATCACGGTGGGGTCTGGGTCGGGCGGCATCCCG
>CAXTVG010000268.1:0-3830 GCA_964247505.1 uncultured Acidobacteriaceae bacterium | reverse complement strand
GTTTTTCGGCGCTTTCGTTCCGCTCGCCCTCGGGCTCGCGCTGCGGCTCTGGTTCGTTCACCGCGACCCCGTGCTTACCGGCGCCCCGCTCCTTTACGGCGCCATCGCCCGCAACCTGCTTCAACACGGAATCTACGGCTTCGACGCCGGCGCGCCCACGCTGATCCGCCTGCCGGGTTACCCGCTGTTTCTCGCCGCATGCTTCCGGCTGTTCGGCGTCGAGCACTACCATCCGGTTCTCTGCATTCAGGTCGCCGTGGACCTGCTCGGCTGCGTACTGCTGGCCCGGCTGGCAGCCCGGCTGGCACCGCCAGCGCTCAGAAATCGAGCGGCCGCCGCGACCCTGTGGCTCGCCGCGCTCTGCCCGTTTACCGCCTGCTACACCGCCGCGCCGCTCACGGAAACCCTGGAGCTGTTTTCGATTTCCGCCGCGCTGCTGTGCTTTGCCCGCGCCCTCGGCATTGGCGACGGCGCGCGCGGGCCACGCAAGAATCGACTCGGAGCGGACGAAAAGGTCATCGATCCGCGCCCGATGAAGCCTCGCGTGAAGCAGAACCCAGCTCCGCTTGCGCTGCGCCCGGGAGCACTCGCGCTGTCCGTTCTCGCCTGGACCGGTGCCGCCCTGCTCCGCCCGGATGGCGCGCTGCTCGGGGTCACGCTGATCGGCGCGCTCGTGCTCTACGGCCTACGCTGCGGGCAGGCCCGGCGCGCGCTGGCCCTCGCCGGAGCCGCGGCGCTCGCCTCTTTACTCGCCTTTGCCCCCTGGACCGCGCGCAACTGGCGCACCTTCCATGTATTCGAGCCGCTCGCCCCGCGCTACGCAATCGACCCCGGCGAGCCGACCAACCCCGGCTTCCAGCGCTGGACCAAAACCGTTTGCGCCGACCTGCTCTGCACCTCCGAGGTCTACTGGGCCGCCGACGCCTCCCCACTCGCCTTGAACGACCTGCCCAGCCGCGCATTCGACTCGCCCCGCGAGCTCCAGCAAACCGCCGACCTGCTGGCCGCCTACAACCGCCAAACTACCATCACGCCCGCGCTCGACGCCCGCTTCGCCGCACTTGCCCGCGAACGGATTGACGCGCACCCGGTCCGCTACTATCTCGGGCTCCCGCTCCTGCGACTGGCCGATATGTGGCTCCGCCCGCGGACGGAGCTCTTCAACATGGACCTGCGCTGGTGGCGCTACCGCACTGAAGGGTCCGACACAGTGCTCGCCTACATTTTCGCCGCGCTCAATCTCGCCTACCTGGCGCTGGCCCTCGCCGGAGCCTCCAAGCGACCGCCCCTGCTCCGGGTTTTCGCCGCATTCGTCCTGCTGCGATGCGCGCTGCTGCTAATTATCGAAGCCCCCGAGCCGCGCTACACGCTCGAGTGCTTTCCCATCCTGTTCGTCCTGGGCGGTCTCGCACTCGCCTCCCGCCTTACTTCCGCACGACCTGCGTTCCGGCCGGAATCTTGAGCGTGAACGCGCTTTCCGGAGCCTTGTTCAGCACGATATTCGTATAGGTAGCGGTGCGCGTGTCCCCGCCTGGGTTGTAGAAGACCTGCTTGCGCGAAGTTGCCGTCGCCGGATCGATCCAGATTTCAATGCGCGAGAACATCGGGTTCGGCCCCGCGTTTTTCGGCGTCAATTCCAGCTTCGCTACAGATGCCCCGTCCACCGTATCCGCGCCCCCATAGCTCACGTTCCAGTTCGACTGCAGGTCCTTCCCGCTGCCGCCGAAGCCCAGCGTCGCGTAGCTTTCAAACTGCTCGCTATTGGCCCCCGCTTTTAGAATCGTCTCCTGCTTGATCGCCTGCTGATAAAGGTCGAGCTCGCCGCCTTTGAATAAAACGTCCTTGGGCGCGGGCTGCCCGTCCTCGGTCTGGACGTGCGCGGCCATGGCCGTGCCCTTTGCCCCGCGGCGGAACGCGATCGTGCCCTTTTGCACGTCGTGGTCCTGGACTACCGCCGTCAGCTGGTCCCAGGCGAAGTCAGCCTGCGCGCTTTGAAACTTCGCCGCCGCCGCATCCATCTGCGCCAGCACTTTTGTGAGCTGGGCGTCCTGCGCCTGCGCAGCCACCGCAGCGAACACCACCGCGCCTATCGCCACTACCCGCATGCCGCCTCCCATTTGTCTCCCATTTATCGATGCGCCCAGACTTTATAAGCCGTTACTTTGCCGCTCGCATCCTTCAGCGACTCCCAACGATCAATCGTCACCGGACCCGATACCGGCGCAATTGCCAGCGCCAGCGGCGCTTCCATACCCCGCGCCAGCACGCCCGTGGCCCGGTGCACCTGGTCGGCCGGAACCTCATAAATCGCGCCTGCCTCGGTCGGCCGCACCAGCACCGTCGAGGGCGAAAGATTGTCCGCGACGGGGTGATCGCCGTAGTTGAACACCTGCGGCGTGATGAAGATAAACAACAGAATCAGCGACACCATCACGTCGTAGTGCAGGCTGCCGCGCTCGTATTTCCAGAAAATGTAGCTCTTGATCAAGTTCATAAAACCTTAAGACCCCCTGCGCGGGAGGCGCCCACTTCGTGGGGGTTGATTTTTAAAAACCTCTGCGGGCTTCGATGACTTCCAGGCCGCCCATATATGGCCGTAAAACCTCCGGCACCCGTACTGACCCGTCCGCCTGCTGATAGTTCTCCACCACCGCCACCCACGCCCTTCCGACCGCCAGCCCCGAACCGTTCAAGGTATGCAGATGCTCCGCCTTGCCCTTTGCGTTGCGGAACCGGATATTCGCCCGGCGTGCCTGAAACGCCTCGCAGTTCGACACCGAGGAAATCTCCCGGTACGCGCCCTGCCCGGGGAGCCACACTTCCAGGTCATAGGTCTTGGCCGCCGAAAAGCCCATGTCGCCCGCGCACAGCAGCATCCGCCGGTACGGCAACTCCAACTTCTCTAAGATAATCTCCGCATCCCGCGTCATGCGCTCGTGCGCCTCGGCGCTTTCTTCCGGCCGGGCAAACTTCACCAGCTCCACCTTGGTGAACTGGTGCTGCCGAATAATCCCGCGCACATCGCGCCCATACGAGCCCGCCTCCGACCGGAAACACGGCGTACACGCGGCCACCGAGAGTGGCAGCTGCTCCGGCTCCAAAATTTCATCCCGGAAAAGATTGGTGAGCGGCACCTCCGCGGTCGGGATCAGCCAGTGGTCGCTCTCCCGCAGCACACCGGGCTCATAGCCCGCGTCATCGGCGCAGCGGAACAGATCGTCCGCGAACTTCGGCAGCTGGCCCGTGCCCCACAGCGAACGGCTGTTCACCATCAGCGGCGGCGCGACCTCCGTATACCCGTGCTCGCGGGTCTGCACATCGAGCATCCACTGGGCCAGCGCCCGCTCCAACCGCGCCCCCGCGCCCACCAGCACAGAAAAGCGCGCTCCCGAAAGCTTCGCCGCCCGCGCGAGGTCCATAACGCCCAGCGCCTCGCCCAGCTCGTGGTGCGGCTTGGGTTCAAACTCAAAGCGGGCGGGGGCCCCCCAGCGCTTCATTTCGACGTTCGCTGCCTCATCCACCCCAGCAGGCACATCCGCCGCGGGCAGATTTGGCAGCGCGGCCAGAGTCGCGCGCAGCTGCTCCTCCGCCTCATTCGCGGCCTGCTCCCGCGCCTCGCCCTCGGCCTTGAGCCGCCGCACTTCCGCCATAATCGCGCCGGGATCGGTCCCGGCCCGGCGCGCCCGGCCCACTTCCTCGCTCAGGCTGTTGCGCTCGGCCTTGAGCCGCTCGGCTTCCGTGATCCTTGCGCGCCGGTGCGCGTCCAGGCGATGAAAGTCGCCCAGCACCGCCGCCGGATCGAGCCCCCGCGCGCGCAGACGCTCCTCCAC